>CALDNG010000022.1 GCA_937915285.1 uncultured Desulfomonile sp.
AAAGGGAGCGTCTTTACATTTGAGATACCTTACGTACAGGGTCATCCCATGCAATCGAATGATCAGACCGAATCGGGTATGATTTACCGGGACTTATTTTCCACCTTACCGGATGATGAAAGGCCTGTAGTCCTGGTAGTGGAAGATAATTCAGCCAACATGAAACTTACAACTAGCCTTCTTGAAATTGGTGGTTTTAAAACATTGCAGGCACTTTCATCTGAAGAGGCCATAAACATTCTGAAATCTCAAACTCCTGACTTGATCCTCATGGACATATCTCTTCCGGGGATGGATGGGCTCACCGCTACTCAACTAATCAGGAACAATTCGGCCACCTCCGGTATTCCTGTGGTGGCGACTACGGCTCACGCCATGAAGGATGACGAAATCCGTGCAGCAGAAGTAGGTTGTGAGGCATATCTAGTGAAACCTATCGATACGAGGAAATTTTTCAGGACCATATCGAATGCCCTAAACCAGGCTCGTGAAACAAAGCTTTCATGAACTTGTAACAAAAGCAGGATCACTCAGCCATTCCAGGTTTTTGCTTGCAGAAAAACCTCGCAACAACATTGGCATTGTTCACAGGTCCAGTTTTTCAATCAGGTACGCCATATATCTGGATTTTACCTGTTTGCTGGCCATCAGTTTTTTCAGCGGCGGAAGTTTGAGTATGGCGCCGATGACCGCAGCGAGGGCTCTATGATTCCACATCACCCGATTGTCGAATATCAGGTGTTGGAGTTTGTCCCTTTCTACAGCCATCATTACCGATTTGTGGACTGAATTCACTGGGGTAATGACGCGTTTTTCCCTTGCTGTTAATGTAATCGACCTTTCGGGGCATGCCCTCACACAGACACCACACCCTAGGCAAATGTCATTGTTTACAAGCGCTTTTTTCTTTTTGGGCCCATGCGGGTCATTTGATGAAACCAGCGCCATGGCTTCTACAGGGCAGGCTGTCACGCATTTAGCGCACCCGTTACAACGTGAAACGTCAACCACCGGGAGATAGTTTGATGTATGCACCGGATGTAACATCCCGAATTTGCGTGCGGCGATCATCGCTTCACAGCAGCATCCGCAGCAATTGCAGATAAAGTTTACATTTACGCTGGCATTCTCGCCAAACTGGACCAACCCGCAAGCATAGGCCCGTTGAAGCAGGTCCAGGCCTTCAATTGCATCGATTGGTCGTGCATACCCGTGTTTTATGAGAGAGCCTGCGGTAGCGTTAAATGTCATGCAAATATCCATGGGCGAATCGCAATTCCGAGACATGTGTAGCATTTTGTGGCGACAGTAACACATGCTTATGCCCCAATGTGAGGCCGTCCTGATGACTTCACTGGCCCGCTCGTAATCCAGTACTCTGACGCCTGTTTCAGGAGGTAGCATGGGTTCCTGGACAAAAACTCTACCCAGTTGGGTTTCTCCGTTCGTGAACAGATTCAGGATGAATTCCTCTTCAACATTCATATACTGATAGAACAGTTGCGCCAAAAGCCTCTGATCAACGTCTCCACGAGTCCTCATCATAGAGAACTCGAAAAAACCTGCCATAGGCGGCGGAAGAACATAGGTCGTCTGGCCGTTGTTCTCAATGTCGACAAGCAAGGCCCTTCCCGTCAGATCCTCAAGTATCTTGAGCGCTTCGACTTGACCAATTTTCCATACGGAAGCCGCTTGCTGGAGGGTAAAAGGTTTTATGGGCAGCAGGGCAATCAATCCTGCTTCCCTTTCGCTCACAAGAATCCTTAGAATTTTGTATAGGGTATCAGACGGTGGCGCGCCTTGGGGAAACCGATTAAGGCGGTCAACGAGTTCCGAATACGCTGACCTGTGGGTATCATGAGACATTTGAACGCCTCCTACGGTCAAACGGAATCTTTACTTTTCACAAACAGTTACTACTTAAAATGATTGCTTTCAAGACAATTCAAAGTCCGATGTATTTGAAATGCCTCAGTTGCGGTTGGCAATGATGACCCCAAGCAGGATCAGAGCGCCGCTGAAAATGTCGGTATGAGTGACTGGCTCACCCAATAGTATGAGACCTTCTATGGCGCAAAATACCGGTAGAGAATAATATGCAAAGGCCGAACGAACCGGTCCGACCAGCATAATAGCCTTGTTCCAGCACAAAAAGGCAATCAAGGACGGGCCAATGCCTAAATATGTTATGGCCATTATGGCTGTTGACGAGAGATTGATGGTGACACCGCCACTTAGTTCCCAAGCTACCCATGGTATCAGAAAGAGTAGACCAAGTAACAGTGTAGAAGTAAGGAAAGCCACCGATCCTAGTTTCGGCGGTTTGAGTCGGACCAGTATGTTGTAAATCCCGAAAACTGCTGCCGCCAGCATCATCCATGCGTCACCCTCGGAGAATGTCATGCTGGCCAAGGTCGACAGTTCCCCCCTGGTGACGAGCAGCGCCACTCCCGTGGTGGCAGCAAGCAGTCCGGCAATTTTGCGCAGCCCTAGAGGAGCTTTCAGAAACAAGTATGCAAATAGTATTGTGAAAATCGGAGAAGCCGCAGCTATAAGGGAGAGGCTTACCGCCTTGGATGAGTGGGCAGCGATGTAGATCAGCGTGTTGAAAACTGTTACAAGCAGAAACGCTGTTACACACAGATAAATCAAATGGGCACGTATGACGTGAAAATCCTGAAAAAAAGGTCTCGTTCCAAAAGGAATTAGGAATATTGCTGCAATTGTCCAGCGCAAAAAAGCCAAGGTGACAGGTGGCACGGTATCAGCCAGGACACGGGCGACTATGAAGTTGAAAGACCAGATCGCCGTGGCAATCAGTGCAAATCCGTAGCCCACCAGTGGGTTAGACTCAGTAACCCCTGTTTTGTTTTCACTTATCAATTCAGCAACCATGTCCGGTTCATAAACTGCCATTCCAAAAGTCAGGCATCACTACGAACACGATGCCACGATGCTATTATCCATGGCCTTTAGAGCACCTTTAGGACATTTTACCGGCAATCCAAATCACAAATCAAGGAGGGTGGGGAACAATTGAGCGCGACTCTATTTAAGGGGCCACTCCATGATGGGAACTGCGCTAACGCTGTTCTTTGGGCTACCCTCCAAAACACGGTCGCTATACGACACATAAACCAGAACGTTATGTTTCTTGTCGAAGAAACGCACTACTTGCAATTTCTTGAATAAAAGGCTTCGATGCTCTCCGAAAACCGCTTCTCCATCCTTGAGTTCACCGATGATCTTTATTGGACCCACCTGACGGCATGATATACTGGCGTCACTGGTGTCCTCAGCCACTCCCAACTGGCCTTTCACACCACCTGTTTCTGCGCGGGCGATGTAACACACTACACCCTGGACCTTGGGATCTTCGAAGCTGTCTACAACAATCTTGTCATTCGGGCCGAGCCATCTGAAATTTGTGCTGACCGAACCGGTGGTTCCCCGATCAGGGCGACTCAGAAGCCACCATCCAAAAAGCACTAAAACAACAAGAATAACAACTCCTGCGATTGTTGCGATTCGTTTCATATAAAATCCTCCCTAGCGAATGATCCAGTAAATACGCAGTTTGCTGCATCAAATCAGACCTGCCCCCATTGCTACCGCATACTAACTCATTATTGGGGTTAAGCAAGATAAATGTCCCAACAAATGCGCGCCAGAGACAGCAAAAAGAATGGTAGGAAAGGCAATGTTCCCAAGCCGAATCCGGAGAACAATTTAAGGACAGCAACAGGGACAGACACCAAGCAAATCATACGGTGATCCCATGACTCATTCATTGATGGGACATACTTCAAAAATCAGGAAGCCCGGCAGGGTGTTTCAAATTGCTTGTTGCTTGCGCATGAATGCTGTTAAATAAAAGTGATTTTCTTGTAAAGCAATCCTCAGTCAAAGCAAATGAGCATGGCTCCTCCGACCTGCCCTGGTAAAATCAAAAAAATGTTTAATGGGTTCAGGTTTGAAAAAGGCGACCTTCATGCCGACGAAAGCTTAAGACTTCCCAGGATTCTTCTTGATCATTCAATTAACAGTGCGCTGCAGCAAGGACGCTGGAGAATTTGTCATCGATGATTTGGTAATTAGTTGGAGGCGCTGATGTATGGGGAAAGGCCCAAACTGCTGGACGGATTGTCTGAAATGATGGTGTTATCGAATTATCCTGAAGCAAAAAACATAATGATATTTGGTTTTGATTTCGAGGGCGACATTGATATTGATGCCATGAATTTGGCTTTGAGCTACACACTTCCCGGTTTTCCGGAATTCCTGAGTTTTGTGAAAGAATCCGGAACAGGCAGGGAAAAAAGACTGAACTGGTTTCTCGATCCCAATTTCAAACCTGAATTCAGGCAATCGAGCCTTGACAACCTGGATTCTTCATTGGGATTTGAACATTCAGTAATCGGTGGTCTGTATCAAAGCGTCAATAAGGATTGGGACTTGTTAAGGACCGTTCCAACAGAGTTTCACGTCGTTGGTTTTCCAGATGGGAGAAGGAGTATTCTAACCCTTGTACACCATGCAGCCGCTGACGGATGGACGCTGGCGTCATTTTACCGGGACCTCATGGCCCATTACCAAAGGATTGTTACGGGGACTGAACCTGAATGGGCCCGTGATTACGATTTCGTTTCCAGTGTAAAGACCCGAATGGTCGACATGAAGAATTCAAGTTTCGGTAACACGCTCTATTTCTTGAAAAATATACTAGATTCATACATTGATAAGCCATGTCTGCCTTTAGGAGAAGGGGGCTCGGGCGAAACGGGAGTCCATTACAGTAAATTGGTTCTCACCACAGAGCAGACCAATCAAATTACCCGGAATGTTTCCCTGCGGGGAGGCCCGTTCATTGATGGGCTAATCACCGGACTGGCACGGGCAATAGATCAATGGAATGACTCTTGCCAACAAAACAGGTCAGGCGATATAGTTATATGTGTGACGGTACAGATGCGAGGTCGGTTCGGAGAAGCACGTGCAGGCAGTAACTCGTCTTCGTTGAAAATTAGGCTCGGTGTTTCGGACCGTAAAAACCCTGACACACTAATAAAAACGGTTTCATCCCAACGTCAGGCAGAACTGGACAGTCTTTCCGATGTTAGAGTCTGTCTGGCCACTAACAGCCTGACAGATTCAATGAGGATGTTGCCCCTTAAAATCAGACAGAAAATAGGGCATCATGTATGCCAGATGAGGATCATCCCTACACTGATTGCCCCCTTTGGAATGATGTGGCCGGAGTTCAGGGATGGAAAGAGGACGGGCGATTCATATCTCAAGGAGGTTGGGAAACTGAATCTTGTGGAATTTCATGCGTTCCCCTACAAACTAGGTTATAATTGTCCGTTGATTCTCGGAGCACATACCTTCAGGAAGAGGCTGAACTTGCAGATTATAGCGTCATCATGTCTCTTCACTGCGGCAGAAACCATGCGTTTCGCCCGCTTGCTAGGGGATGTGATGCTGGAGAGTCCATCCTGTGGCATGGCAAAGGGCTAGAAATGACAGAAACGCAGAAGTTCCTCGATCCTAATTCAGAGTTGATCGCATTGTCTACCTTCGGTAACACAAAAAACGTCTTTGTGATAGCGATGGAGATCGAAGGGCCATTTGATGAAAACAGGTTCCGTCAGTCAGTGGCAGGGACCGTGGAACTCTATCCTCAATTCCGTTGCCGTCTGCGTGAGATCATCAACAATGGCAGACGTCGTTTATACTGGCATCCGGTCTCTGATTTCCAATTTCCGGTCAGCATCTCAGACCTTAAGGGATATGATCCATCCAGACCGGTTCTTGAGACAATTCTGGAGCACCTGTCACCAAGACTTGACAGGGAGTGGGATTTGTTCAGTGAAGGGCCTGGGGAAGCCCATTTGTTGAGGATATCCGGGGATCATTACGTAGTAGTGTCGCTCATTCACCACGCTGTAGTCGATGCAGTTACGGCTGCTGAGATTGGAAGACAATTTTTCCTGAAGTATAAAGAATTGATGACAGGTGTTAAAGACGATTTGCAGGGTGTTACCACCAATAGCGTCTCCACCTCCAGGAAAAGAGCCGCCAAAGTAAAAAAATTCGAGTGGCAGGACTTTGTTCACAACGTGCGTTTGGCCTTGGCGCCACTGTTTTCCAAGCCTCAATTACCGGTTGGTTCGGGGACCCCGGGTGACAAGAACCAGCGTCAGATAAAGAGAGTGCTGTCTGAAGAGGATACTGCACGTCTGACCATGACCGCTCAAAAAAGTGGGGGAGTGTTCATAGACATTCTGGTCGCATCCACCAATATGGCAATCGAGAGATGGAACTCAATTCGGAACGTCCAAACAGGAACGGTTACAACCACTGTAACCATGAGCATCAAAGGACGGTACGAAAATCTGGACCATTCGAATAATGTCAGCGCTATATTTTTTGAATCTACACCACAGGAAAGAAAAGATTCCAAAAAATTTCTCCGATCTCTGGCCGTGAGCAGAATCGGACAATTCAGAAAACAGATGGACCTCCGAAATTATGAGAATGTGAGCCGCATGATCACATTCCTTAGTTTCCTGCCATTCAGATTAAGGCGTAGGGTGACGCATCACATAATCCAGAAACATAAATGGTCTATCGGTATCACACTTCTGGGCGTAATGTGGCCGGAAATGAAGAATGGCAAGCCGACCATCGACTCTTACCCTCTATGTGTCAATGAGACTCAAATAACAGAAGTGTACGGGACCGGCTATAAAACAATGACTGATACCCCACTTCTGCTAATAGTTTATTTCTTCAGGAGAAGAATCAACCTCATCCTGACAGCTAAAGGCTCCCTATTTACTCAGGCGGAAGCCGACGCTTTCCTGGACTTATTGATTGACACACTCAAGAAAGGACTGAACTCGTAACCGAGTTTTCAGTCATCAAGTCGTAACGGCATTTAAAGACTTGCAAAAGTTTTTGACATGACCCCACCCGGAAACAACCCATGTGCTTGATAGGCCTGGACCATCGGGTCAGTCAAGGTTTGCGTCTTTCCTGAATTCAATGTCCGATCAAAAAAGTCGTGTGACAGCAAAGGTGTCACATCGTGTCAAGGTCTATGAATGCTTTGAATCGGCCCATGGTTCTCGCGTTCAGTATTGCGTGGATGATGGACCTCGATACGCAATCTGCGGCGGCGCTTCCGATTTGGTTTATGTTCTCGGCCATTGGAACCTTGAAAAATCCATCTGCATTATCAAGGACATGTTCTCCTGTTGCGATGCAAAAGATCGTATCACCGTCGAACATTGTGTGAGCCGGTCTGATGGCCCGTGCCAGTCCGTCTTGAGCCATCTGGGCTATTTTTTTACATTGTGCCTTTGTTAATGCGGCGTCAACCGCCACCACACCTATGGTGGTGTTGGAAAGCGAATCAATCGGGTCTGGTTTAGCTAGACGAACGGTACGCTTACCGACATCTCCGAATTCTCCTCCGATCTCCAAACCAATTTCCCACGGGGCGCCGGTTTGCGGATTTATGACTGATCCTAGAGAATTAACAGCGATCAGCGCCGCGACAGTTATGCCCGAATCCAGGACCTCACTGGCTGAACCTATTCCGCCCTTCATGCCTCCAGCCACTGCGCCTGTGCCAGCTCCCACACAACCGCTTTTTACCAGGCCGTAGGATGCGCAATCGCAAGCGTTGATACCCCATTGGGCTCCGACGGGTGGAATGTAACCGCTCCCACGACCCAAATCGAAAAGACTGGCGGTAGGAACTATCGGAGCCACATTGCCGTCTGCGAGTGAGAAACCGAAGCCCCTTCGAGCAAGCCAACTCACAACCCCATCCGCCGTTGACAGTCCATAAACCGACCCGCCACTCAATACTATTGCCTGGACTTTTTCCACCAGATTTACCGGGTCAAGGAGGTCGGTTTCGCGGGTTCCCGGCGCTGATCCGCGCACATCAACCCCACCGACTGCTCCTTCTGTGCAAAGAACCACTGTCACTCCGCTTGCCGCTTCAATTGATGTAAATTGTCCCACAAGCAAACCTTTTACGTCTGTGAGGCAATTGTTTTTGCCTGTCTTCTTCATAGAACTCAACCTTCTTGAGAAACACGTTTTTATGGAATTGTTTATCTGTTTGATTCCTACCCTGACTCAGGTTAATTGCCGTGATCTGTGATCCGGTCTTCTAATCTAAAGGATTCCGACTTCATCCCCACTCACTTCTGGTTCAAGTTTGCAGAGAAAGGGTTTTTCTGTTCAAATTCCTTTGGGGTCAGCCCCTCAGCGATACAGTATTTCCAGAAGATATTGGCTAGGTTGGCCATTTCGCTACTATCAATAAAAGGCCTTGTGATCTGTTCCATGGCTTCATCGGAGATTTTCATGGAACTGGCCAGTTCTTTCCCTGCGCTGAAAGTGGCATCCAATATGGCCTGGGTTTCTTTTAACAGGTTCGGCATGCCCAGCATTTCTGCCCCAGGCCTATATATCTCGGCAACAAGCCCTTTGCCGAAGAGATGTTTTGCATATAGTGAAAGCTGACTGAAGACCGACATTTCGGGGAAACCTGCCACACTGAGGATCGCCGCCCTCGGTGGTGGTTGTCGAAAAGGATGTGCTGTTTTTCCTCCACGCTCTACAAAGAACGGTTCCAGCACTGGAAGGGTCCGCTCAACAAACTTTTTCATCGCAGCGTTCATCGTGTAATGATATAGAGGGGTTGCATAGACACAGAGGTCGGAGCCCAGCCATTCCGGAAGCAACTCATTTGTCATGTCATCCTTGTGGATGCAGGACCCGGGGCTTTTTGTCCAGCAAGTGAAGCATCCAATGCAATTTCTAACCTGCCTTTCCCGCAAGCGAATCAATTTCACTTCGGCTCCTGCTTCGCGCATCCCTCCAGCGAGGGAATCAAGCAACAGAAATGTCCGGCTTCTCTCTTTTTCTTTGGGGCTTGAATCGATGGCCAATACCTTCATGGGTCTCTCCTTTCTGTTCGATTGGGATTCTACCAGATGCAAACTTCTTCGGATGCAAAAAAACAGAAAAAAACTATCGTAATGATCAGTGAATTGGTAACATTAAGGTCCTATCAGTCAATGTTTCTTGTGAAAGGTGTTACTGAGAAACCATGGAAAACCAGAATCAGGATATGTCGGGAACGATAGAGAGAACTTTTGATGTAAGTCTGTTCCGGCCTGATGACGCAGAAGGCGTTTCACGTCTGTTCCGGGCCGTTCATGGAGATGAATATCCTATTAAACTATTTTACAACCCTCGCCAGCTAATCAAGGCCAACGATGAAGGAGATTACTACAGCACGGTCGCCCGATCCACGGAAGGTGAAATAATTGGCATTCACAATCTGTTCCGCTCGGCTCCCAGTCCGGATGTTTACGAATGGGGAGTAGGTCTGGTGCTCAAGGAATGGCGCAGCCAGGGAGTCTCCGGTGAGATCGAGAAGTTCATGATGAAGAACGTGATACCCAGGCTGGGAATGCACACAGTCTTTGGTGAGCCGGTTACAAACCACGTTAGCATGCAGAAGAAGGGTGTTGAACATGGTTATCATGTCACGGCGATCGAAATGGGATTGATGCCCGGTGAAGCTTATTCCGGTGAGGGAGTTACATCGGCCAGAGTCAGTACTTTGCTGTTTTTCAGAATATTCAAGAATATTTCTCAGGATGTCTTTATTCCGGAACCCTATCGGGATGAGCTACAATTCATGTATGGACGGTTCTCGAACGGCAGGGTTTTTCACGAATCAACCTCTTCATTGTCTGGCGAGATCGTTTCCCGGTCAAAAATGGACATATTCGATTTTGCGAAAGTGGCCAGGATAGCTTTTCATGATGTCGGTTCAGACTTCTCCCAAAAAATTGAACAGCTAGAATTGGAAGCCCTGAAAAAAGGATCCATAGTTATTCAGGTATGGTTCAAGCTGACTTCGCCCTCGGTAGGTGAGGTCGTAAGAATACTTCAGGGTAGAGGCTATTTCTTGGGCGGGTTGCTTCCGCAGTGGTTTGACGACGATGGAATTCTGATGCAAAAGCTACTTTTCAGCCCAGATTTCGAGTCAATAAAGCTCCATTCGGAGGACTCTAAAAAGATAGCAGAGTTTGTGAGATCGGACTGGCTGAGGACATCGTCAAAGTAATCCAGTCTGGCATGCGATGATGGACGGACCTCTTTCCGGGAAATAAACTAGCCAAGAACCGGCGCCCGATTTTTGAATTCCTTAGCTGGACAATAAACCGGCGAATTCTTACTGGAAAGCGGATATCCACAAAGCGTGGGTCGGTCATAACCTGCAAGCGGGCTGTTTGCGTCCGGTTTTGGTCAGGACGATCTGCCACACCTGGGATCGTCTTGCCCGGAAGGCGCCAGCGCAACTCAATAGATAGTATTCCCACATACGTTTGAATCTGCCGTCATACTTGTGACTTATGCCAGGCCAACATTTCTGAAAATTTGAATTCCACGCCATGAGTGTCTGATCGTAGTATGGACCGAAGTTGTGCCAGTCTTCCATAACAAATCTTTTTTCAATGGCTTTGCCGACCTGTTCCGGGCTTGGAAGAAGGCCGTTTGGGAAAATATACTTGTTAATCCAACTATCTGTAGTTACGTAGGATTCATTGCTGCCTATGGTGTGCAACAGGAATATACCGTCATCTTTTAGCGTTCGTTGTATTACGTCCATGTATGACTTGTAGTTTTTTGAGCCCACATGCTCGAACATCCCGACTGAAACTATTTTGTCGAATGATCCCAAGATATGCCTGTAATCGGAATAAACAATTTCCACTGGCAGTCCCTTGCAATAATCCTGTGCAAATGCTGTCTGCTCGGTGGATATATTTACTCCGGTGACCCTGCAGCCAACCTTTTCAGCGACGTATCTGGCCAGTCCTCCCCAGCCACAACCGATGTCCAGGAGGTGATCTGAAGACTTAAGATCAAGCTTTGCAATAATCAGATCAAGCTTGTCTATCTGAGCCTTATCGAGGTTGTCTGTATTTTTGAAATAGCCGCAACTATATTGGAGGTGGGGATCAAGAAACGAGAGAAACAGGTCTTTGTCGAGATTGTAGTGAGTGGATGCGACTCGCCGTGACCTGCGGACAGTCTGGAGATTGAAGAGACGTGCCCTCAGTATTCCGAGAGAGGTTTTCAGGTTTGTTCTGATCTTTTCCGGTAAGTTTGCTTTCAAAATCCTGAAAAAGAATTCATCAAGCCTCTCGCATTCCCACCAATGATCCATGTAGGATTCACCCAATCCGAGGTTCTTCTCATTCAAGGCTCGTGAGTAAAAACCATCGTTGAAAATATTGATGTCCCATGGATTGGGGCCACCAACATTTATGCCAGCGAGTTCAAATAACTCAACAACCAATCGCTTTTCGCTCATGACCTTACCCTCGCCAAAGACGCAAGGATTCAACCCCCAAAATCCTGATAATTACTGATGACCTACTACTGTATACAAGGTTTTGACATCCGCCATTCCCTTCGGTTTCACATAAAAAACATGAGATCCTCGGCTGTTCGAAGATCGGGCACATCAGAAGAGTTGTAGCTTTGGAAAAGCGCAACGCATGAAATTAATGAAGTATCCGAAAATTATCGGGGGATTGACATGTGGTTGTCCAATTGATAGTCTTGACTGGATTTAGAATTCAGAAAGAGCCTTTCAATTCGGATTCAGGCTGGTCATGCGACTCTTAATAGCATTTCTGATTCCACTCATGAGCTTTTATCTAAGCCTTCAGGCTGAGGAGTTTGAAAATCTTTTAGCTTTTGTTGTGGATGAAGGGCTTGGTTTCCACCCGGGTTTGGGCTGTAAATTCTTGGCGGCTTTGGTTCTTCCTTCTGCAACTCCAACATTCTGGACGGCTGCAAGTTTTCTCAAGCTGTGTTCTTCCCGCCATGGGATGGGATTTTTCACTGGAGAGAGCATGCTCGGTTTCTTGGAGCGCAGATTTTTGCCCTGCCTGGACTCATTCCGATTTACCTGCCACGCTACAAACATATCCTGCTCGTCACTAGTTCCCAGGGATCTATCATTACGAAATAATTTTTGATTTACACCTCTTTTTCCGGATTTCCACGTTTAGTCCCAAGTTTCATCACGTGTGAAGCTTCCAGCGAAATCAATCGTTTTGAATCAGAAAAGAGGTCTAATGATGCTTGGTGTACAAGAATTGGTCATCATTCTGTTGATAGTGGTTCTGTTATTTGGTGGAAAAAGAATTCCTGAGATCATGAGCGGTCTTGGAAAAGGTATTAAAAGCTTTAAACAAGCGGTTGACGGACATGATGTCCCGGCGGAGGCTCATTTTTCGGCCCCCCGACCGCCAGATGATTCAAACACACCCCAGACCGGGGTGTCTGGTGGCGAAGTCAAAAAAGCTGTCTAGTGGCTATGTCTTTGTTTGTTAAATCTAAAACCCGGAGAAAAATATAATGTTTCAGTCCAGTCCATCTCATAGTCTTACCTTACGACTTCGTTTTGAAAGACGACCTGGGGCTTTAGCCAGAGTAGCCTCAACCATAGGGGAAAACGAAGCGCTTATAGGTTCAATTCCCATAGTCAGGATTGAACAGGAATTTGTCATAAGGGATTTTGACATATACACCTCTGACGATAGTCATGAGCAAAAGATAATTCAGGCCATCAAGGAGCTTCCGGATGTGGAGCTTTTAAAAATAACCGACCGGACATTTCAATATCACGAGGGTGGAAAAATCGAGATAAATCCTACCAAACGTATATCTCGTCGTGAAGAACTGTCCATGGCCTACACCCCGGGAGTCGGAAGGGTAGCCTCGGCTATAGCGAGGCGCCCTGAAGACGCATACGCTTACACGCTAAAGGGCTCAACAGTCGCAATAGTTTCAGACGGAACGGCGGTGCTGGGATTGGGTGACATTGGACCACTTGGCGCTCTGCCCGTGATGGAAGGCAAGTCGATGTTATTCAAGGAATTTGCAGGGATAAATGCCTTCCCGATTTGTCTTAACGTTCGTGGAATTGATGAAATAGTCGCCTCTGTGAAGGCAATCAGTCCGGTCTTCGCAGCAGTGAATCTTGAAGATATATCGGCGCCGAGATGTTTTGAAATTGAAAGAAGGCTCACTGAAGAACTTGATATTCCTGTATTCCATGATGACCAGCACGGAACATCCATAGCAGTTCTTGCTGCCCTGCGAAATGCGCTCAAGCGAGTGAACAAGAGGCTTGGCGATGTCAGGATAGTGGTTTCAGGAATAGGCGCCGCTGGAGTGGCGTGTGTAAACATGCTGACGGAAGCCGGGGCCAGAGATATCATTTGCTGCGACACTTCGGGCGCCTTGTTTGCCGGACGCCAGGAAAACATGAACCCTGTCAAAGAGCAGATAGCACGTATCACCAATCCCAGAGAAATACAGGGAGGACTCAAGGATGTCCTGATTGGGGCGGACGTTTTTATCGGCGTTTCATCAGGCAACCTTCTTGAGCCAAAGGATCTTTCAGTCATGGAATCCAATTCCATAGTCTTTGCGTTGTCCAATCCTAATCCTGAGGTTAATCCATGGCTGGCCCTCGATTATGCACAAATCGTGGCGACAGGAAGGAGCGACTTTCCGAATCAGATCAACAACGCCCTGGTATTCCCTGGTCTGTTCAAAGGCGTCCTGGATGCCAGAGCCAGAAAGATAACTCGTGAAATGAGACTGGCAGCCGCGTCGGCCATTGCATCACTCATCCCCGATGATGAACTGGCGGACCAGAATATAATCCCCGGTATTTTTAACAAGAATGTTTGTCCTGCCGTGGCAAGCGCTGTAGCTAATGCGGCCGCCTTTAGCGGCGGACTTTAAAAGCGCATGCCGGGGGGGCATTGGACATCCAGAACTTTACAAAAAAAAGCATCTGTCGAGGGCGCTTGATCTTTGATTTTCATAACTTCGCAGTCGAAATGTTTGATCCCGAGATGTTGAATCAGGTAACGCTGGAGCAAGAGAACAAGTCAAGTATGTCGGTAGATGATAAATGTTGGTGGGCAACAGATCCGCCTGGAAAAATATGGCTTTACAAAGGCCCTAAAATGCCTGCATACGAGCATAAAACTGATTTAGGTCTGCCATAACTTGACAATGTGATCTAACGAATGGGCGCGCATGGTTGTTGATAGCTGAAGTATGGATATATCTAGCGAAAAACATTTCTATGCCATAGGAAACCGCGAAGCAAACTAGGCCGAAACGGTCAATTATTCGTTCATCAGCCACAATCGGCAATTTTCATTTCCTTTGCATTCCCGATTTTGCTAAAATGGCGAAATCATAACGAACTCTTTTGCTTGGCGCTTGGGCAGCCATATTCTGGAAAGTAGTGTCAAGCTTCTAATATCACAGTATAAACGTGCTTTGTAGCGCCCTGAGAACAGGCGTGATCATCTCTCGGTCCATCGGCGCTTACATGTTCCTGAGGAGTATTCGTCTGTCATAGGCAGACAAGCATGAACCATCACAGGGTCAATTCTCATGCTGTGTATCCACAATCTGATCGAAACAAAAATAGCTAACAGCGATCCGCATAAAGCATCCCGATAACATCGGGTTAATGCGAGGACCTGGCCGCATATGGCGCTGTAACTTCTGGATAAAAGGAGACCATTTAATGTTCAAAGAGGAACGTTCTGGTTACAGGTTTCAGTGGAAGGATTTGGGTGACATAGAAAAAGGTCGTCCTAACCTCGGGCCTAATACTTCTGTTTCCGTGTACAGGCTAATGCAATATACCTTGAGAGACGTTTTAATAACCAGATACGGTGTTGAAGCGGCTAACGAAGTTCTTGTAGAGGCAGGGAAGCTTGCAGGTTCGGAATTTTGCAGGAACCTGCTTGATATGAGTCTGGATTTCTCAGGATTTGTGGCCCAATTGCAGGAGAGGCTTAAATTGTTAAACATAGGCGTGCTGCGAATTGAAAAGGCTGATGTGGATAGTCTGGATTTTGTAATGACCGTATCAGAGGATCTTGACTGTTCAGGCCTGCCATTAGTGGAAGAAACGGTATGTGATTATGATGAAGGGTTTATTGCAGGCATACTTAATACTTACACGGGGAAAGATTTTGATGTCAAAGAGATAGATTGTTGGGCTACCGGAGACAGAACCTGCCGATTCACCGCCAGGCTCAAGGTGTGACATGGCGTCAATATCATGACTACATCCGTTATCGATAGCGTGACGGATTCTCTCAGGCAACTGACTCATGGCCGGGTTCCTGAGCCTGTAGAGAAACCATCAGGCGATGAGCCTGAAAACATGTCGCTCCTGGTGGATGCCTTGAATACGCTTACAAAAAGCTATTCAGACGCCCAAGGATTCCTGATGGCCCTGTCTGAGGGGTGTCTGGATGTCGATCCTCCTCCGAAGAATTATCTTGTTTCGCACTTTAAACATTTGCACTCCCATCTGAAACACCTGACCTGGCAGACCCAGCAGGTTGCAAAAGGTGACCTGAATCAAAATGTTGATTTTCTGGGAGATTTTTCCGTGGCGTTCAATGCGATGATCCAGTCGCTGCGTGAAAAGCGTTTGATTGAGTCGGCCCTTGAGAAAAGTCATCAGGATTTATTGGCGGCGAACGCCAAGATCATGGAGAGCATCGAATATGCCGGCAGCATACAGTCCGGAATGATTCCTGAACCGCAAAAACTGAATGCCATTCTGGATTCCTATTTTGTGATTTTTCAGCCGCGTGATGTCATTGGTGGAGACATGTATTGGCTCGAAGGGACGCCGGAGGAGTTTTCGTTTGCAGTGATGGACTGTACTGGGCATGGGGTTTCCGGGGCATTCATGACCATAGTAGCAGCGACATGTCTCAAACGGGCTGAACAGGAAAAAGGTTTCAGAGACCCGGGGGCATTGCTGAAAAAAGTCAACCGCCTGATGCGCCAAACTCTGGTTCGTGAGTCACGAAGCAGGCTTTACGATGACGGCATGGACATGGGGATTTGTTATGTCAACAGGAATGAGCGTTTGGCGATCTATTCCGGCGCTCATATTTCGCTTTTTGTGTTTCCTGGCAATCCCGCTGTGAAGGAGATAAAGGGTGATAATCACAGTCTGGGTTACCGATCTTCAAACCCCGATTATCATTTCAATAATCATGTCATAACCCTTGAGGGAATCACAGACTTGTACATGACTACCGACGGTTTAATCGATCAAATAGGCTCAGACAAAAAACTGCCCTTTGGAAAACGGAGACTCAAGCGATTCATACAGAACAATCACGGCCAGCCGGCCGACATCCGACGCCAAGCCCTGATCAAGGATTTCGAACTTCATACCGGGATCGAAAACCGGCGTGACGATGTGACGGTTTTTGCAGTTTCAGTCTAGTGAAGATTGGAGTGGGAAAGTTCATGAAATTCAATGTTCACGACTTTTATCTGGATTTAAACACCAAGGGTATAATCCTGTGTTTTTGTGGTCCCATATCTCAAGGACTAATTGAAGGGATAGGCGGCACACTCAGACAGAAAATGGAACTGGAAGAGACGGACCTTAATACTTCTCAAAAGGTTTTCTCGGTTTTTGTTGAACAGATGCAAAACATTGTGAATTATTCGGCTGACCGGGTCATCCTTGAGAACAGGGATGATGGAGAGATCCGTATTGGCGTGTTGATCCTTGGTAAAGAGGACGAACATTTTTATGTGTTGTGCGGCAATAAAATCGGTCGGGAAAATGTTGGGGCCATTTCGGGACAACTGGAGTCTTTGTCGAAGATGAGCAAACAGGAGCTTAAGCGTCTCTATCAGGAGCGACGAAAAATGTTTCCGCACCGGGAAGGAAAAGGGACCGGGCTTGGCTTTATCGACATAGCTCGCAAAGCTACCCTGCCGATAGAATTTGACTTCAATCCTGTTGACGGTGATTTTGTTTTCTTCACTATAAAAGTCGTAATATGAGGCCCCACAAGATGGATGAATTTAGAATCGAACCCACCAAATCAACTCCGTTTATTCATTTGGAACCTTCGAAAAACAGAATCATGATTAGCGGCGAATCATATCCCGAAAATCCGGCAAAATTTTTTGAACCCATATGGTCAAAGATAGAAGCCTACCTCGCCTTGCAAAAGGACAACTCTGTTGAAGTGAACATTGAACTGGTCTATTTCAACAGCAGTAGTTCCAAGGCCCTCATGAACTTTTTTGAAATGCTTGAGGCTTCAAGCCAGGGTGGCCAGAACATAGCTGTCAACTGGTGGTATAGAAGGGAAACTGAGTCTGCGTTCGAAGCTGGGGAAGAGTTTAAGGAGGACGTTCCTGCCTTGACATTCAACCTCAGGCCCCTGGACTGATTCAAATGACTAGAAATTTTCCGGGATATTGAAATGTTCATCCTTCGAGGTCGTTCAACAATGTCAGAAAAGGGGTTGTTTGAGAGAGAAAAGAGCATCCTGGCTGAAGCCAGGCTCCTGCTTTCACAAGATAATCAGGACCAGAACTGGATCGGTCACTATCAAAAACTGATCAATGAGTTTGAAAAATTAATCATTCAGAGCGACAGGTTGCTAAGGATTGGGGACATCATGCAGGTCAGGCTCAACAGCCTGAGAGAAGAACTTAGAGCTGAAATCGAGAACCACAGAAAAACCCAGGCTCAGAATGAACAGTTCCAGGCCCAACTGTTTCAGGCCCAAAAAATGGAAGCGCTCGGCACACTCGTAGGAGGGATTGCTCACGACATAAACAACATGCTGCAAACTATCCTCGGCTTTTCTGAACTTCTCATGAGGGAATCCAAGGAAGACACACCTGCTAAGAAACGCTTGCAGACAATCATTTCGGCGGGTAAGGGTGGAGCTGATCTTGTCAAGAAACTCCTAGCCTTCACTAAACAGGCAACAATTTTTCCGGTCAATCTCGATGTAAACGATCACATTACACAAGTCAGCTCCGTCCTGTCACATTCAATCCCAACCACAATCGATATAGAAATGGACCTTTGCAAGGAAGCAGCGACGGTGCATGCCGATCCATCGCAAGTAAATGACATCATCATGAATCTTCTGATGAATGCGGTTGAGGCTATGCCTGAGGGTGGCGCAATCAGAATCTCAACACGGATCGTTTTGCTCGATGACAATGATTGCGGGAAGTTAATAGATCTGAGACCTGGAAATCACCTGCTCATGATAGTTTCTGACACTGGAGGCGGCATGGATGAATCCACAATGTCCAGGATTTTTGATCCTTTTTTCTCGACCAAACAGAAAGGCTCCACTCGTGGAACCGGATAGATCGGAAGAGCACACGTCTGAACTCCAGTCACGAGTGGATATCT
>CALDNG010000023.1 GCA_937915285.1 uncultured Desulfomonile sp.
GAATTCATGCCAGAAAAGACATGGCCGAGCGCTGGTAGGAATGCAGGCACCGGCCACAATTATCGTCCAGCGCTTATTGCTAAAATTTTAAGGTGGGAAAGTCTATGGGCTCAACGATTAATTCAGGCGACCAGATTGTTTTTGACTCAACCAAGTATTTGAAACTGGAAATTGACAAGGATGGAAGATGGTTTCAGAACGGAGCCGAGATAAGTCACCCGGGAATACGATCCCAGTTCTTTCAGGCGCTGGTGAAGACACAGGATGGAGGATACCAGGTCCGAATAGGTCGCGAGGTTTGCTCTGTCATAGTTCATGACGCCCCTTTTGTAGTCAGAACAGTTGATGTCTCAGCCGATGGAAACCTTTTACTCAAGCTATCTGACGATACCATAGAGACGCTTGAACCAGGGTTGCTGTGGATAGGGGAGGGTAATGTGCCGTATGTGACAGTAAAGGCCGGCGCGTTCCACGCACGTTTCAGCAGGCCCGCATATTACGAACTTGCCAAATGTCTACTCTGCGATGAGAATGACGGAAAATATTATTTCTCGACCAGTTCAGGGAGACATGAAATAGAGGTTAGATCCGATACTGTTCGCAAATCATAGAGTGGGGTGTTTAACGGATTATAACCTGAGATGGGGCTGGTCTGTCGGGAAATTCCATAGCCTTCGGACCGGGTGGGTGTCAGTTAGCAGGTGAGTCTATGATCAGCGTCACCGGACCGTCATTCAGGAGTTCTACATCCATCATAGCCCCGAACAGTCCATGTTTTACATCTACTCCTTTGGCCCTTATTTCTTCCACCAGTTCCATGTAGAGTTTTTCCGCCACAGGGGCCTTGGCTGAATTGGTGTAAGAAGGTCTCTTGCCCTTACGGCAATCACCATACAAAGTGAACTGCGATACGACAAGGACCTGTCCTCCCGCGTGCGCCAGATCGAGATTCATTCGGCCTTCAGTGTCAGAAAAGATTCGCAATCCACAAATCTTTTCAGCCATCCATGAGACATCGCGTGGAGTGTCAGAAACTGAGACTGCCGCCAGAACCAGCATTCCAGGGCCAATCCTGGCAATAGAACTACCTTCCACTCTGACTTCCGCCCGGCTGACTCTCTGAATCACAGCTCTCATGATCTCTTGTTTCTATACAACTCCCACAGCAGCACGAATGCAGGAACAAATTCCGCAGGACGTTCTGACATTGCCCGGGTCAGTTCCGCAGGCCGCCAGAAGCTTCCTGAGACTATTTCATCAGGGTTGGGTTTGGGCTCGTGATCGCTGATGCAAGTGTAAAGCGCCACTCTCTCATTGTCGGTTGCAATGTCAGGTCCGAACCTCAACTCCTCCACCAGATCAGCACGTAAATTCAGTTCCTCCATCAATTCACGATGGGCCGCCTCAAAATAATCCTCTCCGCTGTCAAGGTGACCTGCGGCCGATGAGTCAAGTTTTAATGGATGGCTGTCTTTGTGCTTACTGCGTTTCTGGACGTATATCTTTCCAAACGAATTGAACAGGAAAATGTGTACAGCCCTATGTGAGAGTCCACTGGCATGAATTTCCCTTCTCGATGCGGAGCCGATCACCTGGTCCGCTTCATTGATGATGTCGAGTATTTCATCATGGGGTTGAGAATTCATTGCGTGGTGGGCCTTAGTCCGATCCCCTGTTGAGTTGGTGGCCTATCTGCTTTTCAACTGAAGCGACCTTGGATTTGATGGCCCCACTGGCGCCCTTTTTGTCATCTATTTTAACATAAGTAACTACCCTGTCAGAATGGGATCTCATGTTTTCATGACATTTTCTGATGACATCGAAAACCTTGTCGCTTGGGCCTTCGATGAGAGTGCCCATTGCGTGAATCTCATAGTCCAGACCACTGTCTTCTATAATTTTCAGAGACTGCGCAACAAAAGCGCTCAAACTGGTTTTTCCCTTATCAAGTGGGAACACGCTCAATTCAGCTAACATTCCTGCCGCTCCTGTAAATATGGAATAAATTTGTTCTCGGTATTTGACTAGAACTTAAAATCGACACGAATTTTGAATATTTTTCTGGCCGGCAACTCGAGAATTTCTATTCCCGTCCGCTCCATAAGCTCATCCAATACTCTTCTTTTTTCTGCCTCAGATGGAGAAATTAGCGTGAACCAGACATTATACTCATGTTTTCTGAGGTAATTGTGTGTCACCCCATCAACCTGATTGACCATTTCCACAAAACGCTGAAATTTGTCTTCAGGGGCTCTCGCTGCCAGCAGGGTGCTAACGAACCCGATCTTCCTGGAATTTATTGATGCTCCTATCCGGCGAATAATACCGGCTTTTCGAAGATTGGAAATCCTCTTAAGCACCTCATCCTCGCCTATTCCAAGCCTGGCCCCCAGCGCCTGGTAAGGACGTGGATCAACCGGGAAGTTGGACTGAATTTCATTCAACAATGCTCGATCTTTTTCATCCATGCGGAGCCTGCTAAAAATAGTATTCAGTTATGGGGCGAGATACTGTTGGATCTTTACAGGCTCTATCCACAGCGATCTCACACCGTGATCTTGTTAGCAGATAGCGCCCCTTGAATCAAGCCCGGCCAGCATAGAATCTCATACAAAAGATCTACCAGCGACCTAAAAACACGGAATTGATCGACAATGAACGACCGGCCCAGACACATGAAGACAAGATTTGGGCGCAATGTAACCAGTTTTATCATTTTGCCTCAAGAGCGTTTTTGATTTAGAATCCAGAGAGGCAGTCCTTGGGTAGGATTGGACGTGGACATTAAATGGAGCGCCTGAGGTTGAACCCTTAGATTACAGACCCAGGCGCTAGGATCATCCTCAGATTTGCAATAACTCTTCAGGGAATGGTTGAGCCACTACAAGGCAATGGTTCGTCCATTTTTTAGGGTTAATGAATGTCGTTTCTCAAGAAAACGCTTCCAGGAACAAGCATACTTGGCAAGCTGCTGGCTTCGTTTCTGGTATTGTCTTTGGTTCCGCTCATTATACTGGGCCTGTGGGCCAATCACAACTTTGAAGAAACAGGTGAGCTTGCCAAGCGAAACATCGATGAAATGGCCAGGCTTAACCTACGCAGCGCTGAAAGTTTAGGCCAGAGAGTGATCAGGGATAGTGTGGAGGCCCTTGATGCAAGATCCACTGAAGCGATTGAAGTCCGAACCATTGACCTAGCCAACAGTATAGCCTCCTTCCTTTACGAACGCGATGATGATTTGCGAGTCTTGTCTACCGTAAAGATATCTGGTGAGGCCTATCTCAAATTTTTCAGATCACATTATCGCTATGTCATCATACCCGACCATGAGCCAAGATCGATTCAACAGCCAAAAGATCATGATTCGGCGACTGTTTCTGGCAATCAGGAGAATTCGAAGTCTTGGAGGCACAGGCCTCCATACAGATTCAATCGGATGAAAATCCCTCTTTATGCTGAAGTAAGTTTTATTGATCTTGAAGGAAATGAAAAGTTACGTGTGAATTCTGATGGATCGCAGGCTCTCCTTAGGAACGTCTCCCTCAAGGAAAACACTTACTGCAAGGCCGAGGATTATTTTGGCAGACTTCAGGGGCTTGGTGATGAAGAGATTTATGTTTCAAGGGTGGTTGGGGCCCACGTGCCGGGATGGCTGAAGATTTCAGATGGCGCTGTTTCGGTTACCGGGGAGAGCGCATATGCGGGCAAGGAGAACCCGCAGGGCCGGAACTTCAGGGGAATAATCAGATGGGCAATGCCGGTCCTGGAAAATGGTGTCAGGATTGGGTACTGCTCCATGGCCCTGGATCATGAGCATATTATGCAATTTACCGACCACCTGATGCCAACTGATGAGAGGTTTACCTCCACTTCCGACGCCGGTGAGGGAAACTACGCATGGCTTTGGGATTTTGAGGGCAGGTGCATATCGCATCCCAGGGATTTTTTCATAATGGGTTTTGATTGCGAAACCGGACGGGAGATACCCGGCTGGATAAGCGAATCAACTTATCGGGAATTCCTGGAATCAGGGAACACTTTAAAAGAATTTGTAAGTCATCTACCATTATTCACGGAATTCACCCAGTCAAAGAAAGGCTCGAAGGCTCAAATTGCATCCGGCAGGATAGCCCTGGATTGCAGAACTCTGGACATGGCCCCCCAATGTCAGGGCTGGCATGAAGGGAGCGAGGACGGCGGATCCGGTTCATTCGTCATATTGTGGAGCGGACTATGGAAACTGACGAGTTACGCGGCTATTCCATATTTTACCGGTCAATACGGTCGCTCGGAACGCGGCTTTGGCTACGTAACCTTTGGAGCCAATGTGGATGACTTTCACAAAGCTGCGAACCAGACAGCCGAATTTATTCAGAATAGCTTGAAGCAGCAGGAACGGAGCATAGAGGAGATTAATCTCAAAACGGAAAATACTTTTAGGGAAGTAGAAAGAAATACTCGAAAAATGCTTCTCCTGATAGGAGTAGGTTCACTGTCAGCCTTGATGTTAGCGTCCATTCTCATTAGCTACAGCATAACCAGGCCTATAAAAGACCTGACCGTTGGGGCGATGGCCATGAGGCAGGGAGATCTCAACCAGAGAATCAAGGTCAGCACAAGTGACGAAATAGGGGAGTTGGCCTATTCCTTCAATGAGATGGCTTCGAATGTGGCAGAAGTGGACCGAATGAAATCCGAATTTGTAACGATAGCCTCGCATGAGTTGAGGACCCCAATCCATTCCATGCTTCTTGGGGTAAGCGGGATACTTGGAGGGTACGCTGGGGAGATCAACAGTGAGGTCAGGCATGATCTGGAGATAGTAAGGAACGAAATCGACCGGCTCATGAAACTGGTGAATGATTTGCTTGATCTGTCAAGAATCGAGGCCAGACTCGTCCAGTTGCAAATCGGCCCAGTGAGGATAAACTCCCTGGTGACAAGGGCTGTGAGCAGAGTTTCGGATCTGGCGGCCAAACACAATCATTCCATTGAAAATCGTCTGTCTGAAAATGAAACGATGGTGATGGTAGACGAGGACAGAATAGTCCAGGTCCTTGTCAATCTTCTTGGGAATTCGATCAAATACAACCCGGACCATGGGAAAATAATCATTCAGGGCAGATCATCCGACAGGATGTTTACAGTGATGGTTGTGGATAACGGTTACGGGGTTCCGAAATGGGCGCTGAAAAAGATTTTTGATAAATTCTTTCAAGCTGATATACTCATGTCACAGAAGGTCGGTGGAACCGGACTGGGACTGAATATTAGTAAACGCATAATTGAAGATCACGGTGGGTCTATCGACTGTTCCAGCCCTGTTGATCCGGGTGAGTATTATGGGTTGGTTTTGAATAGTGAACGAAAAGGGGCGGTATTCAGTTTCACGTTGCCTCTGGCTTGAATCAGGAAGAAAAAAAGCATGAATATCAGTAAGATCCTCATTGTAGACGACGAAGAGACCATTAGCTCATATCTCGATCGTAAACTCACCCAACTAGGCTATACGGTGTTGGTTGCCTCAGATGGAGAAGAGGCCGTAGAACTTTGCAACTCGCAGAAACCCGATATCGTGCTTCTGGACGTGAAGCTTCCACGAATGAATGGGTATGAGGTTTGTAGGCGCATAAAGTCCAACCCCAAGACCTGCAACGTGCCTGTCCTGATGTTGTCGGCCAAATCTCAGGCAAATGAAATAGAGGAAGGCCTGGCAGCCGGAGCAGAACGCTATATTACAAAACCGATAGGATTCCCGGACATTCTGAATCATATCAAGTCCTTTGAGACAGCATGATTCTGAATTCAGTGTAATCAGTGACTTTCCTTTGAATCGTTCCACTATGCGAAGTTTTGAGGAACTGCTTCCAAATCTGACCGCAATAGTTTATCCATACTTTTATATTTAAAGTCGTTGGAGATTCTTTGATGGGACCCAAGTTCAACTCAGACGACGAAAAGGAACGACGTCGTTTACAGGAATACATATTCGGCCTGGAGGAAGCCCAGGAAAAGGCTGAGGTCCTGTCGAGAGAACACGACCGCCTGCAGCACGCACAAAAGCTTCTTCTGGCAGTGCTTGACGGGTCCGTCAACGGCATAATGCTAATTATTGATGAACAAATTGTGTGGTGCAATCGGGGCCTTACAGAAATACTTGGCTGGCGTTTCGAAGAAATCAAGGGTAAATATTTACAGGTGATATTCGGGGACGCCAAAGAATATCAAGCGGCTCGGGAATTGATCCTCAATGGTCTCCAAAGCGGCAATCGCTTCAATGCCGAATCGGATTTCCTTCACAGTGAGGGGCATAAGGTTTCATGTCTACTCACGGGGCGTTTGGTTGACTCCAATGATTGGTCGAAAGGGTCAGTGCTCTCACTGACCGACATCAGCGAACGGAAAAGATCCGAGAAGGCGTTACAGGAGAGTGAGCAGAAATACCGGGCCCTTGTTGATGACTCCCCCACAGGAATCTGTGTCTATCAGGATGGAAACATAGTATTTGCCAACAGGCGTTTTTGTGACACTCTTGGATATCTTCAGGAGGATTTGCAAAAGATTCCCATTTCTCAATTGATATCCCTGGAGACTTTACCTGAATTCAACAAAATGATTCTTCAGGCGGATCACGGTCAAGCACCCAGAACACACCATGAATTGATGGGGAAAACAAGTGATGGCAGGACTCTCGATCTGGAGGTGTGGGTCAATCATATCCGGCACGAATCTCGTCCCGCCCTTTTGATGAACTTCTCTGACATAACAGAGAGAAAACAGTCAGAAGAAAAAATCAGAAAGAGTGAGGAAAAATATCGTCTTCTTGTTGACAATGCGCCTATTGGAATAATTTCCGTGGATGCTAACGGCAGGCTTATAGAGATCAACCCGTACCTGATGGAATTGCTTGAATTGAATTGTGAATCTTTTTCTGACGCTCTTGACATACTGCAGTTTGAACCGATCAGGAATGCCGGCATCTCGGAACTGATCCTCAAAAGTATGGATGAGGGTCGGATGACTAGCTCCTACCCGTCCTTTACTAGAAAACGCAGCAAAAAAACATATCTCAGTGTGGTAGCCTCTCCAAATCTGGATCAGGCAGGTGAAGTCAGTTCAGTGCAGGCGCTGGTTCGCGACGTTACAGCTCACAAGATTGCGGAAGAAAAACTGAAATGGGAGTTGACAGTCAACAGGGCCCTTACCGACCTGTACGTAACGGCGCTGTCTACGAACTCTACCATGTCGGCCATCTCGACGGTTGTCCTGGAGAAGGCTCTTATACTGACGGGTGGTGATCTTGGTTTTGTGTCGGAAGTCGACAGGAAATCCGGAATGATCTGTCTTCACGCTTATACCAGCGGAATTCATGGGCTTGTTGACCCTGATTTTAGACTTCCCGAATCGACTCTCAAAGAAATCACCGGAAAAGAAACTCCGGTCATCTCGGAAATATTCAGCGCAAAGCATCCTAAGATAAGACGTCATAAAGACTGGCGTTCAAATTCGGGGTTCCTGCAATCGGGAAACAAACTGCGTGAATCGTACATGTCTGTGCCGGTTGTCTCAGGAGAGGAAATCGTTGGACACATAGTGATTTCCAAGCCCGACTCCGATTACTCGGGCAGAGACCTTCAGGCAGTCAAACGGCTGGCTACTTTTTACATGATTGGTCTTCGTCGCAGACGTGCAGAACAGGCTTTGCAAGCCAGCGATCAGAGACTTGAACTGGCCCTGACCGGCGCCAACCTGGGAACATGGGACTGGAACCTGGTTACAGGAGAGGTAATAATAAATCATCGGCTGGCATCCATGCTTGGTTACACGGTGGAGGAGCTTGATCCGAGGATTAATCAACTCATGCAACTCATTCATCCTGATGATGCCCAAAAGACCATAGATCTATTTAACGCCCATTTCCTGGGGAAATCCCCGTTTTTTGAAGCTGAATACAGGATGTTTTCAAAGTCAGGGGATTACAGGTGGATACTTAACCGAGGAAAAATAGTTGAAAAAAACCAGGACGGAAGACCTGTCAGGGCGGCCGGCACACATCTGGACATAACCGAAAACAAAGCCATCGAGCAGGAACTCGGGAACAGGGATCTTCTGTTGGATTGCGCTGCCCAAATCTCGAGGGACCTGCTCATTTATGAAGATTTCGATGTTGCGATCAACACGGTTTTGCAGAGGTTGGGGTGCGCCACCAAGGTCGATAGGGTCTACATATATGAAAATCATTACGACGATATTTCCGATGAACTCCTGGTAAGCCTCAGGCATGAGTGGGCAGGTGAAAACATCTCGGTCCAGCTTGATAATCCTGATCTTCAGAATCTATCCTATAAGGCTCTGCTGCCGAGATGGTATGAGACACTTTCTCAGGGTAGGAGCCTGGCAGGTCTTGTCAAGGACTTCCCACTTATCGAGAGAGAAATCCTTGAGCCGCAGGAAGTTATATCTATCCTAGTGGTGCCCATCATGATTCAGGGAAGATTCTGGGGGATGATAGGCTTTGATGACTGCACATCGGAAAGAACCTGGGTTGAAAGCGAATTATCCATTCTTGAGGCTACGGCAGGGAATATAGGTCACACCATAGAAAGGGAGCGCACCCAGCAGAAGCTTAACAATTCTCATCAGCAGTTCCTCACCGTAATGGACGGACTTGACGCTTTTGTCTATGTGGCTGACATGAAAACGTACGAAGTGCTTTTTGTAAGCCGTCAACTGGAAAGCATTTATGGTGGGGACCTGATTGGCAAGAAATGCTGGCAAGCCCTGCAGCACGGTCAAACCGGTCCATGCCCCTTCTGCACTAACGACAAACTGATCGACTCAGATGGAAAACCCACCGGAGTTTATGTCTGGGAACGCCAGGACCCGTTAACAGGGCAATGGCTGGGGATAAGAGACAGGGCCATAGGTTGGACTGACGGGAGATTGGTAAGGCTGGAAGTCGCACAGGATATTAGCGACATAAAACAGGCTGAAACCAGGATGAGAAAGGCAAACGAGTTTCAGAAGCTTCTTTTGTCCACGGCAGCCACCGCAATATTTACTATCGACGCTGACAGGATTGTTACCAGTGTCAACGAGGAATTCCAATTCATTACAGGCTATACTCCTGATGAAATAGTGGGAAAACCCTGCTCGTTCTTCGGCATAGATCCATGCGCTAATAGATGCGGATTAAGGGAAATGGCTTCCGGCGAGAACATATCTCGAAGTGAATGTAATATCAGGAGCAAAGACGGCCGAACACTGGCAGTGTTAAAGAATGCGGTGGCGCTTCGGAACGATACTGGCGAGTTCGTCGGAGGTATAGAATCATTCGTTGATGTCACGGAACTTATCGAAGCACGCAAGGCAGCCGAACTGGCCAGCAAGTCAAAGAGTGAGTTCCTGGCAAAAATGAGTCATGAAATCAGGACCCCCATGAATGGGGTCCTTGGCATGACCGAATTGGCTCTTAACACTCGATTGACAGAAGAACAGCGTGAGTATCTTGAGACGGCGCACACCTCGGCTGAAGCCCTCCTGGCGATCATCAATGATATCCTGGACTTCTCAAAGATAGAGGCCGGCAAGCTGCTAATCAACCCCGATTCATTCATTTTACGTGAGCGTGTCGAGAACATTGTTTCAGGATTGGCAATACAGGCCCATCATAAGGGACTTGAACTTCTGGTCAAGATCGCTCCTTCAGTCCCGGAAATAGTAGTAGGTGACGCCACTCGTATCGGCCAGGTGCTCATAAACCTCATCGGTAACGCCATAAAATTTACTGAAGAGGGTCAGGTCCTCGTCTGGGTAAATTCACGGCAAATTTCGGATACTGAATTCATCCTGGAGTTCGGAGTTGAGGACACTGGAATAGGAATACCTGAACAGTTCAGGGATAAGGTTTTTGGCGCATTCGAACAGGGGGAAATATTTAAAACCCGCAAGTATGGAGGGACCGGCCTAGGGCTAACCATATCATCGCAATTAGTGGAATTGATGGGGGGAAAGATCTGGTTCGAGAGTGCCCCCGCTAAGGGCAGCATATTCGGATTCACCGTCCCTGTGACGGTCGGCGACAAGCCCACAGCCATTAATGGCCTAAAAAAGTATAATATATACAAGGGACTCAATGCCCTGGTCGTGGACGACAACGCAGCAAATAGACGCATCCTCGAAACCGCCCTCATCACTTGGGGATTTAATGTCAAAACCTGTGATTCCGGAAGGGCTGCCCTTGAATGGCTTGAGGAGAAGACCACAAGCGGGTTTAATCTTTCATTAATACTGCTTGATTGTTGCATGCCTGAAATGGATGGTTTTGAATTAAGCGGAAAAATTGAGTGTCTAACAACTTATGGAAATGTTCCGGTCATCATGTTGACTTCCGCCGGCTGGAATGAGGAATTCGCCAACAGTTCCCCTGAAAGAGTGTTTGCCTTTCTGACCAAACCTGTGAAAATGACGTCTTTGATGTCCAACGTACAGGCTGCGATTGGTCAATCGAACAAGAAGGGGGAGAAATCCCTTGAGTGTGGTGAACCATCCGTCGATCTTCCAAAAGACAACAAACTGCGCATACTCCTGGCAGAGGACAACCCGGTCAATCAAAAACTGGCCCTGAGAATGCTTGAAAAGATGGGTCATTCTGTGACGGTTGTTTCAAATGGCAAACAGGCGCTGGAATCGCTTGAACTAAATAGTTATGATGTTTTTATCACCGATATCCAGATGCCTGAAATGGACGGTTATGAAGCTACCAGGACCATCAGGCGTAAAGAAGAGCAGACCGGACGATCGAGAATTCCCATAATTGCCATGACTGCGTATGCCATGGAATCCGACCGTGAATTGTGCATGAGCGCTGGAATGGACGGATATGTCTCAAAACCGGTGCGAAGTCAGGAACTCGCCACGGTCCTGAATGGAATAAAATTGAATTAGATTCCCCTTTTTCGTGCGACAACGGATTACCAAGGAATAATCTTCCATGAAATCTTTTCCTCACGGGGGCAATCTGAGACGATTGTCTCAAGCCTCCGGTAGAGACATTTCCCAGCTCACGGACTTCTCGGCCAACATAAACCCGCTTGGCCCACCGGCCTGGTTGCGCCCCGTAATATCATCCGCAATCTCGAGTCTTGTGAACTACCCTGACCCTGATAATTCCGATTTCAAACAGGCAGTTGCCAAGAGATATAATGCCGGGTTAAACGAGACCATGGTCGGCAATGGTTCGACTGAGTTGATATATATCGTTCCCAGGGCGCTTGATAAGAAAAAAGCTGTCATTGTTGCGCCATCATATGCCGACTATTTGTCCGCCTGCCGCCAGGCAGGATTGGAAACAAAAATCATAACAACTTCGGCTGAACAGGACTTTCGCCTTGACGTAGACCAACTCGATAATCGCATGGAAGGCGATGAAATAGTCTTTCTGGGACATCCGAACAATCCCACGGGAATGGGAGTCAACAGAGATTCGATACTGGATTTGGCCGCAAGGCATAAGGATTCCTTTTTTGTAATAGATGAAGCTTTTTTAGATCTGTCTTCCGGAATTGAAAGTTTCACTAAACATCGGACTCCAAACA
>CALDNG010000024.1 GCA_937915285.1 uncultured Desulfomonile sp.
CCAACTGCTGAACCGGCGTCAAGCCGTAAGGCAAAAGCCTGCGTTTGGCTATAGCATGGGCCCGCTGATATGCTTTGGCCAGCAGATAAACAACACATTCGTCATAAGGTGTCATCCATGTCATTTCGTGTACTAAATACCAAAATCCTTCAGGCATGTCAATGATCCATTCAGGCGGAATCGCCACTTGGAACTGATTATTATTTTCCATACAAACCTAGCCTATGTTACCATACCGACTTCATCAAAATAATTTTATGAGGAAGTTGTCTACTTGATACATGATCCGGAGGGGTATCGTGTCAGTTCTTAAAAAGTCCATACCAATATTACTAGTCTTTTCGGTCCTAGCATCATTTGGTTACGCATGGGGTCAGATGGTTCCGTCGGGCATGGGGCCGGCCGGTCAATACAAATTTTCCGACGGATCCCGGAACAGCTACATTTCAATCGGTTTACGCAAATATATTAGCAGCTTCACATCGTACGAATTTCTCGATCCGGACTATACCTTCGTCGATCCTGCCAGCAGGCTGGAATGGCCTTGGGAGCAAACCTATGGTGTAGTCAAGGCAGGAATAGTCTATAAGGGGTTACAGTTGAATCTGGAAGGGGCTTCGACACTGTTGACCTACTCAGACCTGAAAGCTCAGGACAGTGACTGGACTGACAGGAACCTCCCAAGCCAGAAGACCGTATTCAGTGAAGCCGAAGCCTATCCGAGGGGATGGACAATAGACGCTAGTGTAGGTTTTGATCTCCCTGTCCTGGAGAGTGTTCGATGGATACTCGGGTACCGCGCTCAACAATTCAGGTTTACTTACACTGACATGTATCAGAAGGAATTGTATAAGCCTCAAGATAACGGTTTCTCAGGGGGTGAGATCATCCATTTTACCCAGGATTTCAGGCATTATTATGGAGGCGCCGTAATAGGCTCGTCGGTTGAATTGTCAATCTTGACTCCATCTCTCGCTGGAACATTTGTTGATTTTCGACTCCTCGGAGATGTTGGATATGTTACCGCAAACAACGTCGACTTTCACGTGATACGAACACCGGCCCCCAGATATACCTACGAGAAAACTCACGGGGTATCGTGGCGTATCAATGCCTCTGCCGATCTGAGGATTACCCAGAGGTTTTTGGTAGGAATTGCCGGAGAATTCATGAGGATTAGGACAGGCGGTTCCCACCGGATGACACATCCGGCTGGATGGGATGGAATTGAGAATTTACCTGCCACGGATGAAACATGGCAAGGCGCTCGCGTATGGTCTGACCAGAGTTTCATTGAACTTAACGGATCCGTTAATTTCTAGCTTTGCGCTGAAGGGTATCACACATTTCAAGGGCGTCATTCAGGTAGACATTTCAGGCAGCGCAAGACCCTATCCGGCTTAACTTTTTGGTTCGTGTAACCTCCGGAGACGCTTATGAAACCTGCTAAGAGTCGAGGCAATTCAGTCTTTGGGCTGTTAAAGGGCTTACTGATCCTCATCGTTGTCCTTGTTGGGAGCAGCCTTTCAATTGCCGGGGAGCAGCCGTGGAGTTTCGTTTTCCTGGCGGATTCCAGGAGTTCAGGCAAGGATTCGACTGGGGTAAACTTCCGGGCCCTTAATCTCATTGCCCATGAAATTTCAAAAGACATAAAAAACCCTGGCATAAAATGTGAGTTGGTTCTGTTCGGGGGTGACCTGATAATTGGTCAATCCAATGAAAAAATAAGTCGATCCAATCCTGCCCAGTTCCAGGAATGGAAGAGCGCTATGAAGCCGGTTTATGAAGCGTTCCGGTCGATGAAACTACCCACCATTCCCCTATATGTCGTTCGAGGCAACCACGAGGTTTATCACAGGAAGGCAGGCTCGAATGCTGAAGGGGTCTTAAAGGATTGGCTGAGTGAATTCGGAAATGACATGCCTCAGAATGGGCCTCCTCCCCCCGATATTTCACCTGGTCAGACCAGTCCCCAAAAGGGATTGAATTACTCCTTAAAACATAGGGATGTCCTTTTCGTGGCTGTTGATCAATATCTCGGGCCCGAATATGATCCGTTGATCAACGAGGATTGGCTTGAAATTACCCTCCGGAAAGAAAAAACCGGACCCCACGTTTTTGTGTTCGCCCATGCGCCTGCTTGGCCCGCGTTCAAGACAAAAAACGACAGGTCCTTGTTCAACTACCCCGAGTCAAGGGACAGGTTCTGGAAAATCCTCGAGCGAGGGGGCTGCAGGGTCTATTTTACCGGACATCAGCATTACACGGCCGTAAACCTTATCAGGGCCGAGGGTAAGCCTGACATGTGGCAGATAATGTCGGGGAGCGCCGGGGCGCCTCTTACCAAAGGCACGCCCGACTTGGTAAGTCCGGAAAGTACTACTTACGTGAATAACACCGATTACGGATACTACCTGTGCGAGGTTGCCGGGGACTTCGTCACAATGAGGTTCAAGCGCTATTCCAAGGCCGAAAAAAAATGGAAATCCGACGAGTCCTCGGTAGTAAAATACAGGGTGAATTAGACTCAAAGCCTGGGCTATAGTCCAAAAAGCGGCCCTGTTCCCTTACAATACTGAT
>CALDNG010000025.1 GCA_937915285.1 uncultured Desulfomonile sp.
AGGCCATCGTGAGAGGAAATCCCAAAGAACAAGAGGGTATCATAGATGCGCCGATCGGTAGGGATGCCAAGGACCGAAAAAAAATGACTACCAGACCGCAAAAGGGGAGATCAGCCGAGTCTCAATGGCGCCTAGTGGAGGATTTTAAAGGGTATGCATTACTTGAGATAAGACCGAAAACCGGAAGAACACACCAGATCAGGGCTCATCTGGCCTCGGTGAACTTGCCTGTTCTGGGAGACAAGGTATACGGCGCCCCAACCAAAAAGCAGATGCGCTCAGACAGGGAACTTGCCAGGCTCTCCAAATTTGTTCAGAGGCAGGCCCTGCATGCCGCAGAGCTTGGAATAAATATTGACCTGGATTCAGAACTGAGAATCTTTTACTCTGAACTTCCCCATGATATGATCCAGGCGCTTGACGCTTTGAGAAAGACTGACTGATATAGTTCTTGTATGACCGTAAATGCTGTAACCTGTTGTTCGTTTGTGTATTGAACACTGCCGGCTTAAACTGAGAATGTATTGGGCGACAATTGTATAAAAGGACAGCCCAGTGAATTTAATGATACCCATTGATCATGATATATGCTTGACTAACTATCAATATTCTTGATAGATTCAAGAAAATTGCGGCTGGGCCGCTTCTATGCTGTGGTATCTCATTTTGAACAATATAATTTCGGGGGCGTGACGTCGCAAGAGGCCGGACCGCCTCACAACCCTGTCCTCTTACATTAAATCCGAAGGAGTTGATCCCATGAGTGATGAGTATGATGTTGAACTTACTGAAGAGCACATAATGCTCCGTGACATGGTCCGTAAATTTGCGGCCAAAGAAATAGCGCCCGTCGTAGAAAAAGATGAAAACGAGCATCGTTTCCAACGTGAGCTTGTTAAACAAATGGGCGAGTTGGGTCTTTTCGGCTGTCCCATACCTGAAGAGTATGGCGGCAACAACATGGGTTATCTGGCCCACGCCATTGTTACTGAAGAAATCGGAAGGGCTTCCGGATCATTGCGTGTAGCCTTTAACATGCAAACCATGGGCACTTCTATGTCAATCCTCAAATGGGGCAGTGAAGAACTCAAGAAGAAGTACATACCTGCCCTGGTTTCAGCGGATATACTGGGTTGTTTTGGAATTACCGAGCCGGACGCAGGGTCGGACACAGCCTCCATGACTACCACGGCCGTAAAGGATGGTAACGAGTACGTGCTGAATGGTCGCAAGATGTGGATCACCTGGTCTCCGGTGGCCGACATGTGCGTAGTCTTTGCTATGACGGACAAAAAGGCCAAGCACAAGGGCATGAGTGTTTTCGTAATAGATATGGACATGCCGGGTGTATCCACGAAGTCTATCAAGGAGAAACTCGGGATATGGGCCTGTCCCACCGGTGAAGTCATCATGGAGGATGTTAGGGTTCCGGCCTCAAACATGTTAGGGAAGGAGAACTCCGGATTTGGGTACCTCATGCAGGAACTCATCAGCACCAGGCTATCCGCTGCCGCCGGAGCAGTCGGAACCTGTCAGGCCGCCCTTGATGAATCCATAAAATATGCTACTGAAAGAAACCAGTTTGGTAAGCCCATCGCTGAATATCAGATGGTTCAGGAAGTCATAGCGCGAATGGTGGCTGAAACCGAAGCAGCCCGTGCATTGGTATGGAGATGCGCCATCCAGAAAGACAAAGGTCTGATCAACAACAACCGTGAGACTGTGTTGGCGAAGTACTACGCATGCAAGGCAGCGGATGAAGTGCCAAACCTGGCTCTCGAGGTGTTAAGCGCATACGGTTATTCGAATGAATACCCGATTGCCAGGATACTTAGGGACGGCAAGGTTTATAAGATACTCGAAGGCGCCACCAATATCATGAAGATGATCCTGGCTACGGACGCCCTGGGAATCAAGAAAGCCAACAGATAACCTTCGTAGGGTGGAAAAATCAGGATTACAGTTCCCGACTACCCCTTGATTTGAAACAAAATTTTAGGTTACAACAATGAGAGGATTGTTGACGATTTGCTTTCAGAAGCGATTTTCAACCGTCCTCTCAAATTTTTTTCAAGCAGTCAATCCGGGAAAATACACACCGAATTATGGCATTTAAATTCAATCTTACAAAAAAGGACGCCTCAACCTGCGCTCGTCTCGGAACCATATATACCGGTCATAGCGTCACTGACACTCCGGCCTTCATGCCTGTGGGAACAAGGGCCACAGTAAAAACTCTCGATTCAAGGGAAATCTCGGACATAGGTTTCAACCTTATACTTTCAAACGCTTACCATCTTTATTTGAGGCCTGGACATGAACTCATGGAATCCATGGGTGGACTGCACCGGTTCATGAACTGGTCCGGATCGATTCTAACTGACAGTGGAGGCTTTCAAGTCTTCAGTCTGGCCAAGCTCCGTAAAATAAATGACGATGGAGTAGTTTTTCAGTCGCACATCGACGGGAGTGAGCATTTTTTCACACCGGAATTGAGCATTAAGGTTCAGGAATCAATCGGTTCAGACATAATAATGTGTTTTGACGATGTGAGAGGCTATCCTGTTAGCGAATCCGAGGCTTATGAGGCCTCGAAACGCACCACTTTATGGGCAAGACGTTGCTTGTCTGCCAAAAAAAAGATTGACCCTGCATTATTTGGCATAGTACAAGGGTCGATGTATGAAAATTTGCGTAGGGCTAGCGCCGAAAGCCTTACGGATCTGGGTTTCAATGGCTATGCCATAGGCGGACTGAGTGTTGGAGAGCCTCGGGAGCTTATGGTAGAGATGATTTCAGTTACAGCGCCTTTACTGCCTGAAAAGTCTCCACGCTACCTAATGGGGGTAGGGAAGCCACAAGACATTCTCGATGCCGTGGCGCAGGGTGTCGACATGTTCGACTGCGTCCTGCCAACCAGAAACGCCCGGAACGGAACACTGTTCACTAGAACAGGCTCTGTTAATATAAGGAATTCCAAGTATAGAAACGACACGTCGCCAGTTGACCCCGAATGCGGTTGCTCATTATGTAAAGACTATTCAAAGGCCTATCTCAGGCATCTTTTTTCAGAGCGCGAAATCTTGGGATTGCGTTTGGCTACCGTTCACAACCTGACCTTCTATCACGACATGATGGAGGGTATTCGATTGGCGATAAAAGATGGCGATTTTGAGATGTTCAAGAAAAACTTTTTAGCTCGAATGGAGGAATCCGATGATTGATGTTGCCTACGCCATGGCCCAACCTTCCGGTCAGGGCGGTGGAGACGTAAATACACTTATCCAACTGCTCCCTATGATTCTGATTTTTGGCGTCTTCTATTTGCTACTTATCAGACCCCAGCAAAAAAAGGCAAAAGAGCACAAGACCATGTTGGAAAACCTCAAAAAAGGTGACACGGTAATCACCCAAGGAGGAATCTACGGGAAGATATCCGCCATTGAGGACCAGGTTGTGATTCTTGAAATTGCAAAAGATGTCAAGGTCAAGGTTGTTCGAGGCAACATTGCTACAGTTGCGACTTCGCCGGCGTCGGTAGAGCCCAAAGCCTGAGGAGCACAATAGAATGATTCAAAACCTTCAGTTGCGCTTCGCAATAATAATCGCCGTTTTGCTGGTCGGAGTGTTTCTGGTGTGGCCTTCGATTGGTCCAGTTCCGGCCTTCTGGTCAAAATACCTGCCAGACAGTCCCATAAGACTCGGTCTGGATCTCAAGGGTGGCCTTTACTTGGTCCTGGAAGTCCAATCCGATAAAGCCGTAGAGGCTGTTGTTGATCAGACAGTGCTTGAGGCAGCCAGTCTCATGAAAGAAGAACGAATAAAATACAGTGACGTTATACGAAAAAGTGACGTGTCTCTTGCAATTTATTTCAAGGACGCAGAACAGGCGTCGCTGTTTGACCAAAAGATACTGGAGAAATTAAGCAATTTTAAGAAGATCTCCGGAGAGCCTACCGACAGGGGGTTTGAGGTCATTCTCTCAATGGACCCCAAGAATGTCGAATCCATTAAGCATAAAGCGGTCAGGCAATCGGTCGACACGATTCGGAACCGAGTAGACGCTTTTGGTGTCGCTGAGCCCGACGTTGTGATTCAGGGAGCTGACAGAATCGTGGTTCAGCTTCCAGGACTCAAGGAAGACGTGAACCGCGCCATCGATATCATCAAAAGGACTGCTCGACTGGAGTTCAAACTTGTGGACGAAAAAGGCGACCTGGAAGGCGCCCTCAAGGGTGATGTGCCACAGGGAAGCGAAGTTCTTTACAAGGTGGACAGAAATCCCAATTCTGGAGCGGTAACCCGCACGCCATACCTGATCAAGAAACAGATTCTATTGACCGGTGATGTTTTGACCGACGCCAGAGTCATTCCGGACAAGACCGGTAGAATGATAATAGGGATGGACTTCAACAGGGCCGGCGCATCACAGTTCGAAAGGATAACGGGAGAGCATATCCGTGAACGCCTTGCCATAGTCCTTGACAATAGGGTTTACTCAGCCCCGGTCATAAAAGACCGCATTTCCGGAGGATCTGCGGTGATCGAGGGACTGTTCAGCCCGGAAGAGGCTCACGACTTGGCCCTGGTTCTGAGGGCCGGATCCCTACCAGCCCCAGTGAAAATACTCGAAAACAGGACCATTGGCCCGTCCTTGGGTGAAGATTCCATTCGCTCCGGACGGAACGCCATCCTGCTGGGAATGCTACTGATCGTTGTAGGCATGGCCGTTTATTACAAATGGTCAGGAGTCGTGGCAGATATAGCCCTGACAATGAATCTTCTGCTGATTTTTGCAGTGATGGTTTCACCGGGCCTGAGAGCGACGCTCACATTGCCTGGGCTTGCCGGTGTGGCATTGACAATTGGTATGGCCATTGACGCCAACATACTGATATTTGAGCGAATAAGGGAAGAGCTGCGTATGGGCAAGTCTCCACGCGCAGCATTGGAAAATGGTTACGCAAAGGCATTTTCCACCATTTTTGACTCAAACCTCACGACAATCCTCTCTGCGTTGCCACTGATACAGTTCGGCACTGGGCCAATCAAGGGGTTCGCAGTAACACTCTGCATCGGTCTCATTGTGTCGATGTTTACGGCTCTATTTGTTACCAGAGCCATTTTTGACTATTTTCTGGTTGTAAAGAGAGTCAAGACACTGAGTGTCTGATCTTTAGAAGCATGATGTCGCCCCGAGGAACTATTCCAGCGGGGCGTGACCGTTATAAATTAGGCAATGTTTATGTAAACTGATTGGAATAGTCTCAACTTTCAATAAAAAATGGAAACATCAAAAGACATTTAGACAAGGATAGACACAGTGCAACTTATACCGCCTAACACCAAAATAGATTTCATGGGTAAACGGCGCTACGCCTATACGTTTACGGCCCTGATGATTTTTTTATCCTTCCTGTCGTACCCTGTTAAAGGCCCAGTGATGCTGGGAATAGACTTCACCGGTGGCCTTATGGTGCAGGTGCAATTCAAGAAACCGGTAGATACTGAACAAATAAGGCAGGCGCTCGAAGCTGTAAGTCCCAACCTTACTGTCCAGAAATTCTCCTTGGGCAGCGAGGACTACGTACTTAGGATGGAGGCCCCGGAAGAAAGCGCCGAGCTATTTGCAAAAAGACTGGTCGAGTTGCTGGATGCCAAGTTCGGAAAGGGTTCAGTCGAGGTGCGTGGCCTTGAAATGGTCGGTCCCAAGGTAGGAAAAGATCTTCAGGAGTCCGCAATATGGGCGACTGTCATAGCCTTGGCGATGCTACTTGTATACATGTCTTTCCGGTTCACATTCAGCATGGGACTTGGCGCCATCTTTTGCCTCATACACGATCTTATAATAATCTATGGTTTCTTTGTCTGGACGGGAAAGGAATTCAACCTGACAATCCTGGCTGCAATGTTGACTGTAGTAGGTTATGACATCAACGACACCATAGTAGTTTGTGACAGAATTCGTGAAAATCTCAGATCAATGAGAAAGCGTCCTCTGATTGAAGTGCTCAACGAGTCGGTAAACCAGACGCTGTCCAGAACCATCCTGACTTCTGGGTTCACCTTGCTGGTCGTCATTTCTCTGCTGATATTCGGAACAAATGTTTTGAGAGATTTCGCTTGGGCTCTCACCATAGGAATAATTTTTGGTACCTATTCTACCATATTCGTTGCGTCTCCTTTGATCCTTTTCATCGACAAGTATTTGCCGGTGAAGAGAGGTTGATTTCAAGTCCTCCATGTTCTGGCTCTGGTTTTTCGGTGTCAGAATTTGGTAAACGGGGACCGTAAGTTTTTCGAAGAATCCAGTTTTGCTTTTCGGGATCAGATGGTATTTGAACATCTGATCCCGTTGTCCGACACCATCAATTTCTCCCCGAAACAATAAGATGAAATGCAGGCACTGCTGGGACATGAAAAAATTCTCGAACTCCTGAGACGTCATGCGACAGAGGACAGGCCGGCCCACGCATACATGTTCGCCGGCAGACAGGGGGTTGGGAAAAAAAAAGCGGCGCTACAGTTCGCCTGTATGATCAATTGTCCGGAATTCGACAGTCACTCGCAACTCAGCTCCTGCAACACATGCCGGAGAATACTTTCAAACAGCCATCCCGACGTGCATCTGGAAATGCCCGAAAAGAATTCCATCAGGATTGACGCCATCAGAAGAATCATTTCATTCCTCAAATATCCGCCCATAGAGACCCGCTACAGAGTTGTAATAATTGATGACGCCCATCTCATGAACCGGTCTGCCCAAAATGCTCTTCTTAAAACGCTTGAGGAGCCACCGCCCCACAGGCTTATCATTCTCGTGACCTCTCAGCCCTCCTCGTTGCTTTCCACAGTCCGGTCACGACTCAGGCGTGTCACGTTTGGGCCTCTGAGTGAAGATCATTTGCGAACCCTACTTTCCAAACTCAAGGACATAAATGATGATGAGCGCCGTACGGCACTGGCAATGGCCTCGGGGAGTATTGAACGCGCTCTTTCAAAATCGGCGCAGAGGAATGTTGAATTCAGGTCTCGCGTGATTTCCTGCATTTTTGAGTCTGGTCCGAGGGTTTATCAGAGGATGATGGAACTGGCATCTGAAGCGGGGGCTGAGAAGTCATTGACCGATGATTTGCTGGAAGTGGTTTCAGGTATTTTAAGGGACGCATTGGTGACGAAACTTGAGACTGGAGGAATCCTTATAAATCCGGATTATTCCGCGCTCGTCAAAAAAATCGCTGACATCAATTCGGTTAATCAGTTGATGTTAGCATATGACCAACTCCTCCGTGCCTCCGAACGACTTGATTTAGACATAAATCTGGGTAAGAATCTGGTGCTGGACGTGATGTTACTGAAAGTCGAGAGCATAATTCAGAGAACGGGGACATTCGAGGATGCCGGAGTTTAATATAGATGCCCAACGATCAAAGTAAGAATGAAATTTCATACCTGCCACGTTCGTGGGGACCATCCAGGTATTCACGCGAGAAGCCTGTCAGGGAAGCAGTCGAAGTAGAAGGCCTAGAGACCTTCCAGGAGGATGCGACCGTTGAACAGGCGCCGCCTGAGTCGGTGAAGCCCGAACCAATGGCACACCAAGCGGACAAACCCCGGACATCACAGAAACAGGAAAGACACCCGGATTTTCAGAAAAGAAGTCGCAGGCCGCCAAAACCTCCCTCTGCTCCAGCCCCACGTCAACCAGAGTACGTTGATATCCTTGAACATGAAGACACTCTGGATTCGGCCATGGCGCCTTTGGATGACTCAGCCGAGGATGCCCCCAACGGATCGGACCTCTCCGAGAGAATCAGCGTGAAAGTCTGTGGAATCCGTTTTTCATATGCCAGCAAGATTTATCACTTCGAATCAGGCGCTATGGAACTCGATTACGGTGAATGGGTGGTTGTCAAGACTGAAAAAGGGTTGGGCTTGGGACAGGTAGCTCTGCCACCTTTTGAGAAGCAGATACATGTTAGTCAGTTGGAGGGACTCAGGAAAATCATTCGTAAGGGCGGTAAGGTAGACCTTTACCAGAAGGAAAGGTGCCGGGAGAGAGAGCAGGAGGCGCGTCGCTACTGTCTGGACAAGATTGAGGAACTTGACCTGCCCATGAAGCTTGTCACGGTGGAATGTTTTTTTGACGGATCAAAATATGTTTTCTATTTCACCTCCGAGGGGAGGGTGGATTTCCGGGAACTGGTTAAACAGTTGGTAGCCCGGTTCCCCGTGAGAATAGAAATGAGGCAGATCGGTGTCAGGCATGAAGCCAAAATGACAGGTGGGCTTGCGGGGTGTGGTCAGGAACTGTGTTGTTCCAGGTTCCTTACTGATTTCAGGCCGGTTTCGGTAAAAATGGCAAAAAACCAGAACCTGTCTTTGAATCCCACAAAAATTTCTGGCGTATGCGGCCGTTTGATGTGTTGTCTCGGCTATGAACACGATACCTACGAGGAGTTCAGCAGAGGGTTGCCGAAAGTTGGACGAATGGTAAAAACCAATTGCGGAGACGGCCTTGTTTTGAAACACAACCCACTCGAGGAAACCATTCTCCTGAAGATCGACGACGAGACCCAGATCGAAGTCAAACGTCAGGACATAATTAGCGAGTTTGAAGCGGTTGTGGCTAAATCGGAAGATCAGCCCCCGAACCCGAAAACTTCGAAAAAGGCCGCACAGAAGCAGTCCCGTGAGAAAAACCTTTCCGGTGATACTGAAGACCAGAATTGAGGTATCGTGGGCATAGCCTGAGACCAATTTAAGCTTCAACACCTACAGGAGTTCTCGCTGCCATAATGGATCCTGTGAAAACGAGCGCTCTGTATAAAGCGAATCATGGATCAGGAAGACGGGGCTCAGGCAACATCGTTGATGTAATTAATCCAGATTTGTCAGGAGCGCAGAGTTTGGGGAAAATCTTTTCATGAAGAGAGTAATACTAGGTACAGCCGGACACATCGACCACGGCAAAAGCCAGCTCGTGCGGGCCCTCACAGGGACTGATCCAGATCGGCTGAAAGAAGAAAAGCAAAGAGGGATCAGCATAGAGTTGGGTTTCGCTTTTCTTGACCTCAGCCCTGAAATCAGGATGGGTATAGTTGACGTTCCCGGACACGAAAAATTTGTCCGGCAAATGGTGGCTGGCGCCGGGGGAATCGACATCGCTGCACTGGTAGTGGCTCTGGATGAGGGAGTAATGCCTCAGACGGTCGAGCACCTGGACATACTCTCGCTTCTCGATCTCCAACAGGGAATAGTGGTGCTTACAAAGTCCGACCTGGTAGACGAAGAACTCGCCATGCTGGCTGAGGAGGATGTTCGCGACCTGGTAAAAGGAACGTTTCTGGAAAACGCTCCCATGATTCGAGTATCCTCTAAAACCGGCCACGGTATCGATTTACTGAAAGCCCAATTACTCGACCTTGCTCAAAAAGCTGCCTCCAGGCCGATCCACGGACTGTTGCGCCTGCCCATAGACAGGATATTCAGCCTGAAGGGGCATGGTACCATAGTCACCGGTACGCTCATTTCCGGCATGCTCAAAGTTGGAGATGAAGTAGAAATTCTTCCGAAAGGCATCAAATCATCTGTTCGGTCACTGGAGTCCCACAACACTTTCGAACAGCAGGCCCTTCCTGGGGAGCGTGTGGCTGTAAATCTCAGGGGCGTCGAGCATGATCAGATTTCACGGGGAGATGTCCTGACTCACCCGAATACCTTTGAACCCTCGTACATTATCGATGTGAAACTCACGGCGATTCCAAGGTCGTCAGTATCATTGACCGACCGAAAGAAGGTTCGGTTACACCATTACACTTCCGACGTGGAAGCAATGGTCGTGCTGCCACAAAAGGATGCCCTGGAAGATGCCCAACAAACGGTGGCGCAGTTAAGAACCTCCACGCCGGTTGTTCCGGCTGCTGGCGACAAATTCGTCATTCGCGCGCTCTCGCCCGCCGTGACTTTGGGTGGAGGAACGGTGGTCAACCCGCGTGGCGCCAAATTAAAAGCCAGGTCATCAAAATCTTTTCTGGAAACAGATCGTGAGGATGACACCGCAATAGTGTTGTCACTAATACGAAGTTCCGGAATAAAAGGGGTCACCAGATCTGAACTTCTCGGAATGTCAGGCCTGTCTGCTTCCAGGCTTGACAAGATACTTGACAGTGTCCGCAACCAGAGAAGCGCAACACAGTTCGACCAGGCTGAAAAGCGTCTCATTCACAAGGATTACTTTGAGATAGTCAGGAAGAAAATCCTGAACAAGGTGGAGTCCTTCCATCAGGAACAGCCGCTAAAAGATGGTATATCCAAGCAGGAACTTCGCTCAACCACACCGGGTGGAGACAAAGATCGGAAGAGCGTCGTGTAGGGAAAGAGTGTAGATCTCGGTGGTCGC
>CALDNG010000026.1 GCA_937915285.1 uncultured Desulfomonile sp.
CCACCGAGATCTACACTCTTTCCCTACACGACGCTCTTCCGATCTCCGATTATGATAGCCAGGAAAACAATGACACCCAGAATTGAGCTTCCCCCAAGGATGATTTTTGAGCCTTTGAATTTGTCTTTCATTGATTAGCCCCTCCAACGTAATGATTCCAGGGATCTCAGACACAGGAAGATGAAGAAAGCCGTAAAGAAGACGAAGAATCCCATATCCGGTAACGATAAAACCCCTTTGTGAAATGACTCAAGGCGTTCCAGGATCGACAACTGCTTGAGTATCAGACCCGGTGTTTGGCCCACAAAAGACGAAGTCCAGCTGATTATCCAGAACAATAGGGATAAACCAAATGTCACGGTGGCCGAAATAATCTGGTTGTCGGTCATGAGCGAGACAAATATACCCATGCCTATAAAGGCTGCTCCCATCATTATCAACCCCAGGTACCCTGAGATAAGGACTCCAAAGTCGACTTCGCCCAGCCTCATCAGGATGATCGGATAACTTATGGTCCCTATCAACATCGCCAAAAGTATCATTAGCGCTGCGCAGAATTTGCCCATGACCGCGGAGAAATCGGATATCGGATAGGTTAGTAATAGTTCAATAGCCCCTGTCTTCTTCTCCTCCGAAAAGAGTCGCATGGTCAACAGCGGCATCAAAAAAAGCAAAACTATGCTCATATTCTGGGTGAGAGGCCGGATGACAACATCAGTGAGGTTGATGCGTTGAGTTATCATGGGATCATTTGCAGCCTGAAGCGATATGAGGCTCATGACTGAAAGATTGGCCCAGAAAAAGAAACCTGCAATTACCAGAAACATGGCTATGACGCAGTATGCGATAGGAGAAACAAAGTAGTTGGCCATCTCTTTTCTAAACACCGCCCAAAATCCAGACATTTAGGCAACCTCTTCTTTCTGGTTTTCTTCGGTCGATAGCGGATCGCCTGTTTCCTCTGTTATCAGGTCTATGAAAACGTCCTCGAGGGTGAAATCGATTGCCCTGATTTCCAGGAGATCCCATCCCTTGGCTACAACAATTCTCGCTATTTCTGACCTGACTTCCTGACCAGGCTCTGATTCTACAATCACCGAGGAAATTCCGTCCTGGCCTGAAGGCGAAGGGTGGACCGACAGAACCCCTGGAGCCATACTGACAACATTTCTCAAGTCCCTTTCAGTGGCCCGGGCTGAAACACCGCATCTCAAGGATTTACCTTTGGCCGCCATCAGGTTTGCCGGGGTATCCTCAGCCACGAGAGATCCCTTGTTTATAATTATAACCCGGTCACATATCTGGCTCACTTCCGGAAGTATGTGGGTGGAAAGAATGACGGTCTTATCCTTGGAAAGACCCTTAATGAGACTGCGTATTTCCCTTATCTGACGGGGGTCAAGCCCAATGGTCGGCTCATCCAGGATTATTATCGGGGGATCTCCAATCAAGGCCTGAGCTAACCCAAGCCTTTGACGATATCCCTTTGAAAGCCATTTCACTATCTTGCCAAGGACATCGTTCAGACCGACTGATTCAGCTACCCGTCCAATCTCATGGGCTATTTTGCCTGCAGCCACCCCCTTGGCCCTGCAAACGAATTCAAGATAGCCACGGACCCGCATCCAGTCGTAAAGTGGAACATTCTCTGGCAAATAACCCAGCTTGCGCCGAATCCTTAACGAATCCGAACCAACATCCATGCCGAGAATCCTCACGGTACCGGAACTCGGAGGCGAATAACATGTCAATATTCTCATAGTGGTGGTCTTGCCGGCTCCGTTAGGACCCAGAAAACCCACCACAGAACCCGTCTGCACCGTGAAGCTTATGTCTTTGATAGCGGCCAGACGACCGTAATATTTGGTCAATCCCTGGACCTCAATCATGTCGACCTCCTAAGAACGATGTATCTAAAAGAGCCGTTTTACTAATCTGGGCCTATTTGTCAAGCTCAGATATAAACATTTCGAGATTGGTCCATTATCTGTATAACATTAAATAACGAATTAATATTTGTTTTTAATATATTGATATCTAATGTTTATTATTTAAGTTGTATTGACCTTAATATTACAGCATGATATAAATATTAGGTAGAGTTTAAGTTATATTATCTTTATCCTACGACTGCAGGTGGTCCTGGAAATGAAGAACAGATCGAACGACACGGCATTTTACAGAAGATTCCTAGCGATTTTGTTTTTAGTGTGCGCTTTTTTCTCAATAGTCGGCCCCGGGGTCTTGCTGGCAGATCAGTCGCCTACTGTCCTGGCGGAAAATGCCTTTTTCAGAGGTAGCCATTTGTTGTCGCGCGATAACATAGCAGAGGCGCTACCGGCTTTGGAAGAAGCAGTAAAGCTTGATCCATCGGTAAGCAAGTATCGTCGGGTTCTTGCGATCGCGTATAACAATCAGGGTATCAAACTTGCCAAGATGGGGCAACCGTTGGAGGGATTGAGATCAATAGAGAAGGCGATTTCAATCGAGCCGACGGATTCGGAACTGCGTGGCAATTTCGTCAGCGCCATATTGCAGGCAGTTGCGGGTCAGAGTGACAAGCTGAAAGTTCAGGACAAGATATATTATGTTCAAAAGATATTGGATTCTGACCCCGAGAATGTCTCCGCCAAGAAAGCCATGGCTGCCTTCCTCAACAATCAGGGTGTCAGCGATTCTCAGGGAACAATAGGCGCCCACGAGATTGAGGCATTGAATTCGGCGCTGGAAATGGACCCGAACAATCTGAAAATCAAGAAGAACCTTGGCATGGTTTACTACAACATGGCTTTGCAGAAGGGGAAAGAGAATTCATTTGAGGAGCAGATAGAGTTGCTTCGCAAGGCTGACACCTATGTTCCGAAGGATGGCGTAATCCGGGACAGTCTAGGCCGGGCCCTTTCCAATCTGGCGGTCATAAAGGGCAAGCAGGGAAAGACGGATGAACAGATCGCTCTTCTTAAAGAGTCTTTAGAAATGTTGCCGAACGATTCGATTGTGAAGAAAA
>CALDNG010000027.1 GCA_937915285.1 uncultured Desulfomonile sp.
GTGGGTTCGTTAATGTTCAAGAGGTTCCGCCCGGTGAAACCCGGATCACTGATCCAGGCGTGTTAAATTTGAGGGAGAGAATTTCTGAAAGTGTTTACGTTGAAGCGGAAAAAGCCTGACGGTGATTGCGTTTTTATCTGAAATTACTGGAGTTACTATGTTCGGCAGATCTATTGTATATGGGAGTACAGTTCACATTTTCTGGCCAACAAGTGACTCAAAGAAAAGCATGCCCGCTCAATATTTTTAAAACGTTTTTAAAGAGATAAAACTATTGGTTATGTTGAAATCTTTTCAATGAACATTTCATTCAGAGCAGGCAGACTAAATTTCTATGAATTTGATCTCGAAAGAGATGGATTGGAATCTTATGCTAAAAGACTGTAGGCTTTCAGTGCCACTTGAGTTTCTTGGACAATTTAAATGCTGACCATATTTTCGATCCCAAAACCATTTGAGGGTCATGTCGGCGTTATTCAGGGCAATGCGGCACGGAGCTGGTTATGCCTAAAACCGAAATGCGAAATCATACTGTTCGGAGACGAACCGGGTGTTGAGGAATTTTCTCGGTCACATGGGATCAAAAACATAAGAGACGTGCCGAAAACTCCACTGGGAACGCCATTACTTAATTCAGCTTTTGAACAGGCTCAAGCAATAGCTTCAAACCAGTTTGTCTGTTATGTGAATGCTGACATCATTCTTACACCGGATATAACTCATGCAGTTAGCAGGTTACCATTCAGCAAATTCCTTATGGTGGGCCGCAGGTGGAATATGGATATAATGTCAGCTTTGGATTTTGAAGACCCTGACTGGCTTGAGAAGCTCGAGCAGCAAAGGGAACAAAAAGGAATCCTGCACACTCCCGCCGGCATAGATTATTTTGTTTTTCCACGAGGAAGTCTAGAACGGATGCCTGATTTTGCGGTGGGGCGTCCCCGTTGGGACAACTGGTTGATATTCCGCGCCTGTCAACTAGATATACCTGTCATTGACGCTACTGAATCCGTAACAGTCATACACCAGAACCATGGTTACAACCACGTCCCCGGTTATCGTGGAGACAAATGGGAGGGACCAGAGGGTGATGCTAACATGTCCCTAACAGGGGGTGTACAGAATCTGTATATACTGACTGATGCGACATGGCGTTTGACCAGAAATCGGCTTATTCGGAACATTACCCCTCGGCATTTGATGAGATTAGTCTATCTTTGGATCAGGCGCCGACCACATCTCTATGCACTGTTTAGGGGATTTAAACACGCCATTCTGAAAAGCTATTTACTCATTGCGCAAAAATTTACCGCGGATCGATCCTAGCACGGGTTTTTTACCTTGGAACAGGTCTGTGAAAGCAGACTTGTCACAAACTGATTAACCAACGGGTAGCCCATGACTGTTTTCTCGAATCCCTTGATCACTGTAATGATGCCCTCCTACAATGCCGCCAAAACATTGCCGTGGGCTCTCTCATCGCTAATGATTCAGAGCTACGAGAATTGGGAGTGTGTTTTAGTCGATGACGGATCGACTGATTCAACTCAGGAAATAGTAAAAGCATTTGAAGACAATCGGATTCGTTATTTCAGACTTGATAGAAACAGAGGAAGGGGTTATGCGAGACAGTTTGCCTTAGATAAGGCTAGTGGCCATTACTTGGCTTTTCTGGACGCTGATGACTGGCTTTATCCTTTGAAGTTAGAAGCTCAGGTAACTTTAATGGAAAACTGCCCAGGTTTGGTCCTGGTTACTTCGAGAATGGCGGATGTAGATTATTCCAATACCTTGTTGGCAATCCGGGGGGTGTCTAGAACTTTTGATCGCGTTTTAAAGGGACCGGACAAAATATGGGACCTGAAGATAAACTTTCCGGCTTGCATGTTAAAAATGACAGACGCTAGACGGGCTGGTTTTGACATCACTCTGAAACGATGCCAGGACAGAGACTTTTTGTTAAAGATATTGCCTGGTAGCCAATACCTCTTTTTGTCAGAGGTCCATTATGCTTATCGTTTCGTTCCAGAAAGCAGAATTAATGAACCTGATCTGGACCTTGAAGTTTACAAGAATAACAAAAGAATCTACGAGAAGTACAATAACACGTATCCGTTCTTGAGTAGACGCCTGGCGCTTGAACTATACCTTAGAAACAAGTTGACTCCTTTAAGGAACAAGCTGATTGAGTTTCGCGGTAACGCAGCTTTTTTACCTACCGATCTTTCCCAGAAATTCGAAAATGCCAGAAGCGCAGTTGGGTCTTTTGTTGAAAAACGATTTGGCGGCTCAACGAATTCAAGTTTTGCGCAAATCTGATTAACCGTCCTAAATTTCGTTAAAGTGCTATCATTTCTGCAAATACACAAATGTTGCTTTTCGTCTTTTTTTACTAAATAGGATAAGTGATGGTTTTACAAGGCTAGCCATAGGCTGAGGCAATTGACACTGACAAGAGAAAAGAAAAACATTCTTATTTTGAGTCTGGAGCCAGCCCCCTACAAAATCGATCTCTTTAATGAATTTGCAGAATCAGACGAATGGAGTCCATTTGTATTCTTTACAACTGCAAAGGACTGGAGTGATGATGGGGGACATGACTTTTGTGAACTTCCAGAACAAAAATACGAGACCTCGCAGATTGAGGGCAAAACGTTTCTTGGGCAAATCAAGGGGATTGTAAAATACGTAAAGATTGCCGGAAAAGTTCGTCCATCTATTACAATAGTGTCTGGATATAATGGTCCTATACAGATTTTCGCCATAATGATGAATTTAGTGGTATCACGACCGTATGCCTTTTGGACAGATTCTTTTAACACGGATCGGGGCAGGGGGTTTTTCGGAACTCTAAGAAGTGGTTTTCGAAGTCTATTGCGGTTTTTGATTTTCAAAAGCGCAACTCTAATTCTGATCACCGGACGAGCTACTTCCCGGGAAGCCATTAAATTGGGTTGTTCATCGGAAAAAATTGTCATTTTCCCCTACGTAGTTGATAAGGCTAGGCTTCAAAAACCTTTGACGGATAAGCATCCTGTCGCATGTAGAGCAGACATTATTTCTCAAAGTATCATAATAACATTCAGTGGCCGACATATTGAACGAAAAGGCTTGCCAACCTTATTGCACGCACTGAAAAATTTGAAAGATGGCGTAACTAATTGGAAGCTGTGGATAGAAGGAGAAGGTCCGAAAAGGCGTGAGTACGAAGAATTGAGTCAGAATTTGGGGCTAAGCGAATTCTGCCGTTTCCTTGGCTTTTGCCAGATGAGCGTCCATTCGTGGCTTTTATTGAATTCAGATATTGTTGTCGTGCCATCGAAACAAGATCCTTGGGGTATAGTTGTTGACGAAGCCATGCAACTGGGCAAAACAGTTGTCGCATCAACTTCGACTGGATCTGCTAAGGAACGCATCATCCACGGTGTCAATGGATTTCTCTTTGAGGCCACTCATTTCCAGCAACTTGCTGGAATATTGGGAATGTTGATAAGAAATCCTGAACTGCTCCAAAAAATCGGACATCAGGCTCAATCGACCGCTCGTCAGTGGAATCCGCGTCGGAATGTGGCATCTTTTACAAAATGCTACAAAAAACAGGTTACAGCTTGAGAATCATTTGTTGATCAGCCATTTGGTGAAATTAATGACTACATTTTAACCTTGATCTAAGGCAAGCAAGGATAAACCGCTGAAAGGTTTCTTGGCTGGTAATGTTTCAGCTTTGTATGGAAGAATATTTGGATAGCCGGTTATGACCGCTGGCAAGAAGGGATCAGATACATCTTTTCCTGTTTTAATTGGTCTGATTGTGCCAATGATTTTTTATCTTGGCATAATGTCTTCGGTGGCTTTCTGTGGCTCATATTTACTTCTAGCAAACTTTTTTCATGATGATGCCTTTTTCTACATCAAAACGGCCCAAAATATTTCAATTGGCTTGGGTTCAACTTTTGACGGTCTGAATGAAACGAACGGATACCACCCCCTTTGGCTTTTGTTTTTAGTTCTTTTAGCCAAAATAAATCCATTTTACGGTTTTGATGGTCTTCGGCCATTGTTTTTGGTTCATGGCATGCTTGTATGCGCCTCAAGCCTGACCGGCTGGCGCACGCTGGGGTTTTTGGGTGTATCCAATGTTTGGAGATTTATCTTCACGTTATTTTTAATAGGATTCATGGGATTTTCAGATCTAGCGCTCGAAAGTGGTCTGTATACATTGACTGCTTACTTGTCATTATTGGTTTCTATTTGTCTGGTTACTAGAGGTAAAAGCACGGTACTGGAGTATAGTCTCATAGCTATTTCGTTTCTAATTGTACTTACTCGACTGGATTCCATAATTTTTCAGCTATGTCTGGGCGGTGGTTTTTTCATATTGTCACTTTGTCAAAGGGGAGCAAGGTCGCGAACGAGGAATTTGTTGTATATTCCTTCTCTTTTGATTGTTCCATCAATCGTCGCCTTTCTGATTGTAGGACTGTATAATTACTTTCAATACGGTAATTTTGAAACGATATCCAGTTACCTGAAGACCGGATATCCGGGATCTTTAATAACAGGATGGTTTGAAAACTCAATCCTTGGAATAAAAGTCCGGATGCTTGGTGTTTTCTTTGCAGGGCTTTTTCTATCTGCGTGGTTTATTTACAGGCAGAATTTGGTCGATAATCAGAAACGCTCAGTCGAGCGACTCCTGGCTGCAGCAATGTTTTATCCAGTTTTTCATCCCTTAATACTCTATTTTGGAGCTATTGGAGGAGTGGCATCCTGGTATTTTACTCTGGATATCGGCCTAGTGATACTTGGCGCTGTTTATTTGGCCTATAATTTCGAGAATCTCGCTGTTGGACGCGCACGGGTTTGGCGTGCTGTGCGCTATTTGTCAGTATTGATGGTACTCTCGTTTGTGGTCATCTACTTATATCCACGTTTTCACAATCCCCACAGGCTTCCTCAATTAACGATGGCAAAATGGCTCAAACAAAATGTGGCTCCAGCCGAGGCCATATACCAGGTAGATGGTACAGGATTTACGGGATATTTCAGCGAAAGGTCAGTAATCAATGGGGATGGCCTGATCAACGGGTGGGATTATCAGAAGGCATTACAGTCGGATGAATTGTTGGTATATCTCAAGGCAAAAGGTGTGCGTTGGATGGTATGTCATTCATCTGCAGCTGAAGGAAGCGTCAGCCTGACAATTCCTGGATGGAAAGGGGCTGCCAAGCGTGTTGGAACTGCGTCTACCGAAAATGCAAGATTTGTGTTCCGTAATTATTCGGTTTTTTCTCTAGACGATTTCTTTTTTGCTCAGCCAGCAAAACTAAATTGACAAATTGAATTCTGGTTCATCCAAAACTATAGTAATCGAAGCCCTATCGGCATTGCGGGGCGGTGGTCAAACATATCTGATCAATCTACTTCAAAATGTGCCTAGTGGACTGAAATCAAAATTAGATATTTTTGTTATTTTGCCAAAGTCGTTCAAAGATCTAATACCCCTTTCCGAAGATTACAAAATTCTTGAACCAGAATTTAACACATCCAACATATTGGCGAGATCGATCTGGCATAAATTATATCTTCCTATGTTATTAAGAAAGATAGGTTGCGACATACTCTATTGTCCGGGGGGATATCTACCGGTCAAAGTAGGAACGAAAACGAAAACCGCCGTAGCCTTTCAGAACATGCTCCCTTTCGATGATTCTCAAAGAAAGTTGCACCCGTATGGTTACACGAGAGCAAGGTTGAGGTTGCTTCGGGAAATTCAAAGCTCATCATTCAAGGATGCCGATCTGGTAGTATTCTTGTCTGAGTACGCCAGGTCAGTGATTGATAAAACCGTTCCTAAAAGAATAGGAAAATCAGTAGTCATTCCTCATGGTCTGAGCGATGATTTTCGGCAAGAGAACTTGTGGCATCCGGCTCAACTTGCTGGAATTGAGTATATTCTCTATGTGTCAATAATTACTGTTTACAAAGCCCAACTGGAGGTCATTAAAGCCTGGTCCAGGGTTCGGAAGATGCACAACACTGCACTAAAACTTGTATTAGTTGGACCGGAATACGGGCCTTATGCAAAACAAGTACGGGAATTGATAAAGTCTCTACGTCTTGAGCAAGAAGTCATCATGTTGGGTCATGTTCCATATCCTGAATTGCCGTCTTTTTATCAAAATGCGCGGATCAATATTTTTGCTTCGTCATGCGAGAATTGTCCAAATATTTTGCTGGAGGCTCTTGCGGGAGGAAAACCTGTGCTATGTTCAAATTATCCGCCTATGCCAGAGTTTGGAGGAGATGCGGTTGAGTATTTTGATCCCTACAATGTTGAGGAACTCGCGTATCTAATCGTGAAATACCTTGAAAATGAAAAGCTCCAACGGGAAATGGGAGCCAAAGCCTTTGAACGCTCTCTGAAATTTCAATGGAGCGTGTCGGCGACCCTCACCTGGAATGCTCTGGCGAATCTTTTGTAATCTCGAAAAGTTCAGAAGAAACAATGATCATTAATTCAAGGCATGCCTGATCGAATCGCTTCTGAAGAAACGCTGATTAAATCAACCTGTTTTTCTCTGATGACAGAAGTCAATTCATCCCGCCCTTCATAGTGCATTTTTCTTCCTGAAACCTATGGGCGCTAAATTATGAAAAGATGTCGATCTCAGTTGGCTCATTTACAAATAATTTCTTTGAGGTCATCACCCCTGATCAACTGAGGAACGGCATAGCTCCCATTTCTCGGCGGCCTTTCTCAACGTGGGTCTAATGGGATCCTTATACCTTGAGCCGAGAATTGAGCCCATAAAAATCCCTATGCGGTAACGCCAAGTTGACCATGAGTTGCTGTTCAAGATACTGGCACACAATTAAGTACCTAAAACCTGAGCAGATTTACAGGCGGATATTATTTAGGGTCACTAATCCGAGCCCTGATTTAGGGCCCTCCCCGGGTTTTAGAGACCGGCTGGGACAGTGGATTGCTCCTCCCGAAAAGCAGACATCTCTTGTATCGCCGAATATAATCAGACTTCTTAATCGCGAGCGCGCAATCATGGCGCCTGAAGATTGGAATGCATCCGATGTCTCGCGGCTTTG
>CALDNG010000028.1 GCA_937915285.1 uncultured Desulfomonile sp.
ATCGGACATCGGGTAAACTAATGGAAACGGTAGCCCTTGTCTCCAGTTTGGAGGCAAGGGTTTTTTATTTGGAGAAATGAAGGCATTAGTTCTAAGAAAACCTGGAGAAATGATCGTCTTGGACGTCCCTGATCCTGGGCCCAGGCCTGGTTACGCGGTTTTAAAAGTCGAAAGCTGCGCCCTGTGCAGGACTGACGCAAAAATGATGGTCCAAGGACAAAGGGACCTGATTCTGCCGCGAATATTGGGCCATGAGATAGTGGGAATTCGTGAAGACACCGGCGAACGGGTTGCGGTGTGGCCGGCACAAGCGTGCGGAGTTTGTGTTCACTGCATTTCCGGAAAAGATAACCAGTGCGACGCCATAGGCATTATAGGTTTCAACATGGACGGTGGATTGGCCGAGCGTCTGCTGATCTGTGAATCCTCTCTTCACCCAATTCCCGACTCCCTCGATAGTGATGTAGCCTGTCTCGCCGAACCTCTAGCCTGCGCGATAAACGCCCTGGAACAGTCAAACATAGCCAAAGATCAGACAGCGCTGATTTTTGGAGGTGGCAGTCTTGGATTGTTACTGGCCCTGGCCGCCAAAGCCATAGGAGCCTTCCCAACGATCAATGAGACTAATCCCCAAAAATTGAAAAAAAGCAGCTACTTCCTGAGCAGGCTAGGGCTTACAAACCAAAGAGCAGACGATTCAAATGACTACGACGTGGCAATCAACGCCTGCCCATCCACTACAGCCGTGAACGAGGGTCTGCAAAGATTGAAGAAGGGAGGTTGCTTCTGCCATTTCAGCGGATTAGCGCCTACCGATTCTATAACTTGCGGAGCGCTGAATGAAATTCATTACCGTCAATTACACATGGTAGGCGCCTATGGTTGCTCCACTTCCCATTTCAGGTCAGCCATAGAATTGCTCGAACGGCATCAGGCGACAGCCCGACTCCTGATTGAAAGCAAAATTGACCTTGAAAGGGTTCCAGCAGCGCTTTTAGAAATTCTTTCCGGCCGTCCACTCAAGATTCTGGCGGATTTGTCACGACTTCAACCCCAAGGAAAGACAGAAACCTAACGATTTAATGGAGACCGCGGATGATGGATGAAGACAGGAAACGTGAATTCGGGCGGCTGATATCAGCCGTGGCATTTGGAAGGCAATTGACCCGTGAAGAGTCATGCGAGGCTTACAGGCAAGTTATCATGAATGAGCAGCCGGAACTGCAGCAAGGCGCATTTCTACTTGCCCATATTGCGCGCGGTCCATCCACCGAAGAACTCGGGGGCGCATGGCTGGCTTTGGACAGGTATGACACAGCAAAGATCTGCGTCAGTAAAACGGGGCCGATGTGTGACATTGTTGGGACAGGCTCTGACAAACTCAAAACGGTCAACTGCTCAACCCCGTCCGCCCTTATTGCTTCTGCAGCCGGCCTTAGTGTGGCTAAGAAGGGGGCCCGTCTTGTCACTGGAGTATCAGGGGCATCCGACATCTTTGAGATACTCGGCCTTGACCTGGACCGTCCACTCTCACAGGCTGCAAAATGCCTGGAGGCCCATGGGCTGTGTTACTTGCCGGGAGAGGCTTTTCTCAAGTCAGGCTGGGCCCGTCTGATAAAATCGATGCGTTTCACATCGGCTTTCAATATAATTGGCCCCATAACAAGACCGTGTGAACAAACGAATTGTATAGTGATAGGGGCTTACTCGCCAACAGTTTGTGACCAGCTTGTAGCAGTGCTGAATGAAACGGGAATGCCCAGAGCCCTGGCTCCTTTCGGAATGGCCACAGGGAGAGATTTGTCGGAGGGAATGGATGAATTCTCTACGTGCGGACCTACCAGGGTAGTAGAATTGAAACAAGGGAAGACCGATATTTATGAAGTTACTCCCTTTGATTTTGGGATTGATGAGACCGCTTTCGAGAGCATTGCGAGCAGACATACTGCTTATGAAAACGCCACAGCCATTCTTGATATCATATCTGGACAATATGACACTCCATTGGCCGACTTTTTCTGTATCAACGCTTCAGCCGCTCTATATGTTTCAGGGCTGGCCAAAAACTACAGGACCGGCTTCGAAATGGCAAAACAGGCGCTCGCCCAAGGAAAGGCCAGGGAAAAGCTGGAGAGACTGCTTGAATTTCAAGGAGCTTCAAGGAGTTAAGGATTTTAAGATGGGCCAGGAGACTCGGGGAATCACATGAAGTTGGGCACATCCATCGATTCATACTTACGAAAGTTCACTCTTGTTGATGAAAGGACAAACCTCCATCTGTTCGGTCATGATGAAGCTTCCACACGGGTTGAAGAGGCAACAATCGACGGAACACTGGTCAACAGATACGTCAATGAATTTTGGACATCACGCCAGAGACAGGCGAGTTCCATCCATGAAATCTCATACAGGGCATGTTTCAAACCGCAGTTGCCAGGATTCTTCATAAAGCTGCTTTCCGATGCCAATTCGCTCATATATGACCCATTTAGTGGCAGGGGAACAACATTGATAGAGGCCGGGTTGCTTGGTCGAAGAATCATCTCCAATGACGCAAATCCTTTGAGCCTCATTCTGACTCGCCCGAGGTTTGCCCCACCGGCCGTGTCCGATGTTAGCGCCAGACTGGATTCTATTCCCGCCAAATCTTGCGACGGCGATGAAATTGACCTATCCATGTTCTTTCATGAAAAAACCATTCAGGAGATTTTGCGCCTGAGAAACTACCTTGTCGACCGACGAACTGCAGGCGAGGAGGATGACATTGACAGATGGATAGCCATGGTTGCGACCAACAGGCTGACGGGTCATTCAAAGGGATTTTTTTCAGTTTACACACTGCCGCCCAATCAGGCAGTCTCTCCGGAAAGACAGAAGAAAATCAACCTAGCGAGAAATCAGACCCCAGAATACCGCAATGTCAAAGAAATCGTCCTCAAGAAAACTGCCGGCCTGTTGAGATCCCTCACCCAAGAACAGATCAACAACCTCAAGAATGCCGCATGCTCAGCGGCGTTCCTTAACAATGACGCCAGAAACACCCCTAAAATTGAATCAGACTCCGTGCAGCTAATAGTCACATCCCCTCCATTTCTGGATGTTGTTCAGTATTCTACAGATAACTGGATGAGGTTATGGTTCAACTCATTGAAGCTCAATGAATCAGGGGCCTCAATCACCATGGCTAAAAAGGTTGAAGACTGGTCATCATTCATTATGTTCGTTTTCAAGGAACTTTACAGGGTATGCAAAGGAAACGGCTACGTGGCCTTTGAGGTCGGAGAGGTAAAAAACCGAACGGTGAACCTTGATGAGCATGTGGTTCCCTTAGGAATAGCCGCTGGATTCGAATGTCTAGGAATCCTGGTCAATTCGCAGCGGTTTTCAAAAACATCAAACATATGGGGAGTCAAGAACATGACTTCGGGAACCAACTCCAACAGGATAGTGCTGTTCAGAAAATAGTGTATTATTAAAGATGTTTAGCTTGAAACAGCACGAAACAATTTCCACGCGCCAGGACCTGCGCCTCGCTTCCAGGCGTTTGAACGCAATGGACAAGGAAAACATATCTGTAGCTGTCGATAGGAGCGCATTTCCGATCAATCCTTCTGATTCTCGAGGAATTGATTCAGGAATGGCAATATTGATGTTGCGGCTATGTCATGGCCGAGCGCATTGGGATGCTGATCTAAAGACGAAACCCACAGATCAGGCGCATGCATGCCAAGAAAGGACGGAAGAAGATTATGGGTTGGAATTTGACCTTCCTTCCCAAATTTTACCAAGTGGTTCACAATTCCCTGAAACGGATAACTTTCATTGAGTTCAACCAAAACCGGAAAAATCACCATGCCGATAACCGCTCCATGACTTTCAGATACGGCTTTGATTTTTCGGATGTTAACCTTGGCGCGCTCCCACTCCTCTGTTTTATCAGTCCCTCCGAAATAGGACTCGTTCAATAATTCAGAATACTTCCTAGCCAGAAATGACCGGTCGAGGAAGTCCTGAAACAATCGGTAGAGATACGAGTGTCGATAGAGGATTGATTCATTCGTTCGGTTTGCAATGGACCTGCCTTGAATTTCCCGACGAATAGGATCGAAGAAGTGCCCCATGGAACCCAGTCGTGTGCCATCCCTCAAAAAAAACACTATAAGGACAATATCCGGTTTAAACGGCACAATCACACGATTCAACAAATCCAGCCAATTGTTGGTCAGGCTGCCCGGCAAGCCTCCATTGAGTATTTCAACGGATAACCCTTTCGGGGACAGTAAGCTATTTAGTTGTTTCTCCAGCAACCTCGGGAAAATGGCCTCTTCCTCTTTAACGCCTTGACCGAATGTGAAGGAATCCCCGAGTATCAAAACACGCTTGCAGTCATGGGGGACGACATCAGAAAAATCTTTATCCCGCAAACCGAAAGTGTTCAACTTTACCGACGCGTTGGGACTTACCTCCTCCGACTCTCCCAAAAGACTTTGATACCATGGCTCTGTGTAAACCAGCCTACAGTAGGACTCAACTATCGTAACCCCCAATAAAATACTGACAACAACTAATAAGACTTCAAACGGAAATCTCCTCAACGCCCCTCCATAAATTGGCAATAACAATTTTTGCGGCTATCCTAACGGACGATTAGAAATTCAAAAATTTGCACTACAAATTCCCAGACAATCTGCGTCCTACATAATCAAGCTGATGAGCCATGTAAAATAATTCGTTGTTCGTTATTTGGTTTCTTCTTGTTTCAAGCCATTGATCCAGTTCCGCCTTCTCGACTCCAGGATTGTTTTGGAGAGCCGAGCCTACTGTTTCAACTATAAAGCGGATGAAATATTGTTCGTCATGCCTGTACCCGGACTCAAGGGGTGCAACAACCCAGTCAGAAGCCCCAACCTCCATCACCGAACAGCCATTAGCTATCAGGTGTTTGAACAGATGCCTCCCAGCCTTGCTGTCGCCTGATTTTAGCCCGTTAGTGATTCTCTCATCCATGGTCTGGTGATAGAGATGTTCGATGCGCTCATCCAGTTCAGGATCAACTTCGGGCTGAAAAACAGTAGAGCCATCGAAATTGATCGAGAAATAATACAGGCCGTTTGGTTTTAGCAGACTGATTATCGACGAGAGGCTGCGCTTCATGTCTATCAGATCCAAAAAGGCATTTGACACAAGAATGTCAAATTGGGGATTTGACCCTGTTGATTCAATAAATCTAAAGACATCATCGAGGATAAAATTGACTGTGAGGTCGACGCCCTCGGATGATCTTACGGTAATGGAGGAATCCGGATTAACATGAGTTTGGAAACCTTTATCAGCAGCCCAACCGGTTATCCGTCTCCTTGCTTCAGCGATGTTATCTTCCATGGAATCCAGCGCGAAATAATGGGCTTTCTTGAGAATAGTCCAATCCACAAGCCTGTCTATCATAGAACCGATTCCGGCCCCTATTTCAAGGATACGCGGATACTCTAACCCTTGAATAGTCAATTCATCTCTGAACGTCTCAATCACAACCCGGTTGAGGGCCCTATCATCGACTGTTTTTTTTGATGATAGATATCTGGGGAAACTGAACAAAAAATTCTGCGACATAGTCAACGAACCATTTCTTTAACAAATTCAAGAGCCTTTTCTGCGCTCTGATCCCACGTTGGATGCACCCGATACCTGCGTAAAGCCGCCTGGCCCATTTGGGCCAGTCTGTCCCTGTCCCGACTCAGCATGTCTAATGTTTTATAAATGGCTTCCTCATCACCGGGGCTAACCAGAAAACCATTAACGGAATTGGTGATTATCTCGTGAGCTGCGCCAACATTTGAACCAATCGACGGCATCCCAAAGCCCATGGCCTCGAGGTACACAATCCCAAATCCTTCGTAGGATGACGGGACTGCCAGGACATGATTTTCCATATATCGTCTGGCCAGATCAACCGGATCGAGCGGTCCGAGCGCATTGACTGATTCCTCCAGACGATTCGCCTCAATAAGCTTTGTGACGAGCTTTGAATAGTTCCTGTCAACCTTGAAGCTTCCGACTATATCAAGTAGCCACTCACCTCGAGGTAGCCTTGACAGGGATTTTATCAGGGTATGGAGTTCTTTTCTGGGAATTACGCTTCCCACGAAGAGTATTCTCAGTGGGCCATCAGCATGAGCGCGCTTCGAAACATAATCATCATCTACATTTTCTCGAATGCCGTCCCGACCCGGATGCGCCACCACTCCCGGACGGGCCCCGAGGTCAAGCGCTCTCACCGCCTTACGGGTCGTGTTGCTGTTGTAAATCATCCCATCCAGAGTTGAAAGATAGGCGCCCTCAACAAACCGATAGATACCATTCATGAATTTGGATCGCTGCTCACTGCACCTGAGGTGATGAACAATGCTGATGATGGGATATCGGATCTTTTGCTTGAGCTTACGGTTGAGACGGACCAGGGATGGGTGATTTAGTTCGTCCTGAATCAGGATGTCCAGGCGAGCAGAGGCTAGATTAGAAAGGAAATCCTTTCTGTAGTTGTCGGCCAGATGGCTGGGATAATTTCTCCAAGGTAATGAAAACACTTTGACATCATGTCCCTTTGACCGAAAATAGGACACAAATTTCCTGTCATACAGGAAGCCACCGGTTAGCGTATCGAGGCTCCCGTAAATAACAATCCCAATCCTCAAGCTCTCTCTCTTCTGCAGGAAGCCCAGGCTATTTCATTCTCCCAGAGTTTAACAGATATCGCCTCAACGTTGGATAACTCTAAATGCTTCCAGAAAGACTCCAGAAAGAAGCCCGAGAGGCGCTCTATGCTGGGATTTAATCCATCAAACTCCGGAAGAGCATTGAGATCCTTGTCACGATAATAGTCCACAAGACCGTTTATGCAGTTTTCAATGTCTACTATATCGACCAGGTATCCGTGCTGATCCAGTTCCGAGCCTTCAAGGCAGACTTCTACCTGGTAATGGTGTGAATGGAGTTGGTTTTCGCTACCCCAGTCACCACCGAAAAGAAAATGACGGGCTACAAAATCACGTTTGACAGCTACGCAGTATGTGGACGCAGTCCTTGTTAGAGCCATTGTTAATCCTCGTGCACAAAAATTGCCTGTATTATCTCGTGGGGTTTCTTGTCTATAGTGTCATATGCCAGACAAGCTTCATTTATGTTAAATCGATGGGTGACCAGCCTCGACGGACGGACTTTTCTCAAAAAGTCAATGGCGAGATCCAGACGCCTCTTTTTTGTCCAGCGTCCCAGAAACTCGGGGGAAATGGTGCTCACCTGACTGCTGGAGATATTAATCCTGCTCCTGTGGAAATAGCCACCGAGGTTAATGTCAGCATGCTTTGATCCGTACCATGATCCTATTACAATTCGTCCAGCAAATCCAGTAACTTCTATTGCGGAATTGAGCGCCAGGGGGTTTCCCGAAAGTTCAAGACTGAGGTCGGCCCAGCGTCTGAAATTGGCTGAATCAATAGGCTTGCCCAGATTGGAATCCGCCAGGCAAACAGAGGGATCATGAACCGAATCGGCGCCCAGTTCCAGGGCAAGATTTCTGCGCTGTTCGAGGCCATCAAAAGTAGCCAGGTGTTCAAGCCCGACGCGACTCAAAACGGCTACAGTCAGCAGACCTACTACCCCGAGACCAAACACGCAAACGCGCTCACCAATTGTCGGATGACCGTCCATGACAAGGTTTACGGCAGTTTCCATATTGGGGAGCATTGATGCGCCTTCAGATTCGATGTCATCAGGTATGCGGATTACATCCGCTGGCCCGCAAACAAATAGACTCTCATGAGGGTTGAATGAGAAGACCCTTTTCCCAACCAGCGAGGGATCTACGCCACTTCCAGCATCGATAACCCGGCCGATACTGGAATACCCATATTTTATTGGATAGGTGAAATCATCGGACAGCGAAGAGATCGTTTCATCGACAACACAGTTCTTTGGCCACTGGCCCCTGTAAACCAGCATTTCAGTGCCAGAGCTTATTGCCGAAACTATTGTTTTTATTAACAGCCTGCCTGGCTGGGGCCAGACGATGTCCGATTCAAGGACTCTTACATTGTATGGTGAACTAAACTCTATATATTTCGACTTCATGGCCGGGCCTCCATCCGAACTTGTTAAGCCCGACCCGCTCCTACAGCTTCAGACAAGACTGAGACCGTTGCCCTGTTTTCAGTAAGGCTTCCCCAGAGAATGAGGTCTTTACCCAACCACCTGTGGCCTGGATTGACCAGTCTAAGGAACTGCGCCGGATCTACGTCCCCCAGTTCACTTACTGCCCTTAGACCTCCTACCAACACTGGAGCTATGGTCAGCACGATGTAATCTGTCAGTCTCTCCATCAGAAAGCTTGTAATAATACGAGCGCCACCCTCGACCATAAGACTGTTGATTCCTAGGCTGCCGAGCTTGTCCAGCATGTCCGACAGGTTGACCTGTCCACGCTCATTGGATTGAATTCTAAGGACTTGCGCCCCTAACTCCTCTAACGCTCGAACCCGCTTGCCGTCGGCCTGTTTGCTCGTGACAATAATGGGTTTACGAGAGGATTCCTTAAGAAGGTTGCAATCGAGCGGCAATCTGAGTTTGCTGTCCACGACGACCGGTCTGGGATCTTCACCGTGGACAAGGCGAACGGTTAGCCTCGGATCATCCGAGAAGACTGTGCCGATTCCCACCAAGATAGCGTCATGTGAAGCTCTGAGCTGATGAGTAAGCTTCAGGGATCTTCTTCCACTCAAAGCCAAAGGCTCTCCAGGTCTCGCGGAAATACAGCCGTCCAGGCTCTGGGCATAACTCAGAGTAACAAACGGGCGGCCCTTCAGTCTCCTGTGCTCGGGAGCAAACGCTAGTAGAGGCTTAATGAAATCCATTTTAAATCTTTGTCGCACCTGCCACAATAATTAATATCCGTGACCAAGGAAGCCCTGGTTTGGCTCCTGCCAAAAACATAAGCTGCTTATAATAACAAAACCGAAAATTCTACAAAATAAAAAAGTGACACATTTCGCTGTTCTACCCTTGAAAAATAGCTTCTAACACGATGGCAGACTCTAATCAAGCCATCTTAAGCTCGGGAATCTTTTTTTGTGTCGCAATTTTTTTTGTTGTCTCCATGTATTAAGGGGTAGAACACACTTGTCTGATATTAGTTCCAGATAATTTAGTCAATGCGCAAAAATATCTTTGCATCTACAACAAGAATCAGTTTCGCTTCCTGTTTTTGGCGAGCGAAGCGTTTCCACATTCACAGCTTTGTCCAATAAAAATTGAAAAGACCGGTTCCTTGTGGTACACTTGCTGATTGATCTTTGTGAGTGAGACGCAAAGTCTTGTGAAAAGGCATCTATAGGAATTGTTTCAAGTTGGCGTCAATGAAGAGTCAGACACATCTTACGATGTCAGAGGCCCAAACCATCGAGATGGGAAAGATCATCGGATCATCGTTGATGCCAGGAGACATTGTAATTCTGATTGGGGATCTTGGCGCCGGTAAAACGAGACTGGCAAAGGGCATAGTGTCTGCCGCCACAGGGATAGACCAGGATGAGGTTGTAAGCCCGTCATTCAGTCTGATCAACCGTTATGAAGGTGACATGGTCGTGGACCATGCCGACCTGTACCGACTGACGGATCAGCAGGTAAACGATCTGGGAGTCTATGATGTGCTCGATGAAGCTGCCCTGATTATTGAATGGGGACATTTCCGCGAATCTCATGACGACCGGGAATTACAGGTTGTCATCAGATACGCCGAAGAAGAAGATTCAAGGTTGATAGAATTGTCTTACGCTTGCGATGGATCCTGGGATAAACGACTCACGACCAGGCTCAGGGAATTTGAACTTATTCAGTAGTTGACAGGTTCTTCCATGGACCTGAACTAGTTTTGTCTTGAAGGTCTTGCAGTATGCACGGAGAAAACTGATGCCACTAATTGTCCAGAAATACGGAGGAACTTCCGTAGGTGATTTGGGACGAATTGCAAACGTAGCGCGACGGGTAGCTTCCTATAAAGACAGGGGAGATGACCTTGTAGTCGTGGTATCGGCAATGGCTGGTGAAACTGATCGCTTGATAAATCTGGCCAAACAGATATCCCCTACACCGAACGAGCGCGAGCTGGATGTACTGGTCTCGACGGGAGAACAGGTGACGATTTCCCTACTGGCCATGACGCTGGAGTCAATGGGCTATAAGGCCAGGTCTTATTGCGGGTGGCAGATCCCGCTGGTAACAGACAGCGCCTTCTGTTCGGCCAGGGTTACGGATGTGCATAGGGACAACATAGAAAAGGACCTTAAAGAAGGCGCCATTGTCATAGTGGCGGGCTTTCAGGGGGTTGACGATAGAGGAAATATAACCACCCTGGGCAGAGGCGGATCTGACACATCCGCTGTCGCAGTGGCTGCAGGTCTAAAAGCTGACCTGTGTGAGATATTTACCGACGTGGACGGGGTTTACACCACAGACCCAAACATCAGCCCTGACGCCAGGAAGATCAAGCAGATCGCTTACGAGGAAATGTTGGAAATGGCGTCTCTAGGGGCTAAAGTCCTCTATATTCGGGCAGTTGAATTCGCGATGAGACATAGTGTACCGCTAGTTGTCCGCTCCAGTTTTAATGACAATGAAGGGACCCTTGTAACGGAGGAAAATACGGAAATGGAAAAAGAGTCTGTTAGGGCAGTCACTTGCAATACCAAGGAAGCAAAAATCAAGGTAGCCGGGGTTCCAGACGTGCCTGGTGTAGCGTCTCAGGTGTTCGGGGCAATGGCAGAGGCCAACATAGTGGTTGACATGATCATTCAGAATTCTAGCGCCGACGGTAAGACGGACATTACCTTCACGGTTCCCGAGTCTGATCTGGAAAAAGGTTTGGAAGTGTGCCAGGGGCTGAAAGACATTCTTGCGGCTGAAGACATCAGGGGAACAAAGGACATAGCCAAGGTCTCCATCATCGGTTTGGGCATGCGGTCTCATTCCGGGGTGGCCTCCAAAATGTTTGCTGCGCTTGCCCGGGAGGGAATAAACATACAGATGATTTCAACATCTGAGATCAAGATTTCCTGCGTGGTGAAGAGAAAATACGCTGAATTGGCAGTCCGCGTGCTTCACGATGTCTTTGAGATGGAAAAAGCCCTGTAGATTTGTAGAGTTCGGAGCATTTAATTGAAGAGTATCGAATTATATGACACCACGTTGCGAGATGGGGCTCAAACCTGGGGGATTACCTTTTCTCTGGATGATAAACTCAGAATTGCCCAGAAGCTGGATGAGATAGGTATTGACCTCATAGAGGGGGGCTATCCAGGCTCCAATCCCAAGGATCGAAGGTTTTTTCAAGCCGCCAGATCGATTAAATTCAGGCGATCCAGAATAGCCGCCTTTGGTAGCACATGCAGGGCCGACCTGACACCGGACAGGGATCCGCAGATTCAGGCTCTCATCGACACCCAAACAGAAGTAGTCACTGTAGTGGGGAAAAGCTGGGACCTTCATGCCCGGGAAATTCTCGCGGTGCCTCTCGAACGCAACCTTTCAATGATTGCAGACTCTCTGGAGTTTTTAAGGCCTCATTTTCAGAAAGTTATTTTTGACGCTGAACATTTCTTCGACGGATTCAGAAAAAACAGGGAATACGCTCTAGCTACTCTCAAGGCGGCTCAACCCTACAGCGATGTCATTTGCCTCTGCGACACCAATGGGGGAACACTCCCCATGGAATTGGTGGAGGTCATCACCGAGGTCAGAAAACACATAGACAAAGAGCTGGGTGTTCACTGTCACAATGATTCAGAAACCGCAGTAGCTAATTCCATCATGGCTGTGGTGGCTGGGGTAAACCATGTTCAAGGGACTGTCAACGGTATTGGCGAACGCTGCGGCAACGCCAATCTAATATCCATCCTGCCCGCTTTAAGCCTCAAGATGAAACGGATGGAGATTGCTCCTGAGAAACTCCGTATGTTGAAACACGTGTCGGAATTCGTTGATGAAATGGCCAACAGGACTCCGAACAAATCGCAACCCTATGTGGGCGCATCGGCATTTGCCCACAAGGGAGGATTACATTCAAGCGCGGTATTCAAGAACGCCATGGCCTATGAACACATCGACCCGGACCTGGTAGGCGCTGCCCGTAATTTCCCCATATCAGAACAGGCCGGCCGCGCAGCCCTGGCCCAGAAAGCAGCCCAGTACGGGATCAATATTAGCCCTGATGATCCACGCATAACCGAGATTCTCAAGACCCTCAAAGACATGGAAGCCCAAGGCGCCAGGTATGATATTGCCGATGGCTCATTTGAATTGCTGATGAAACGCATGCTCGGACTCCACAAAAAGCTCTTTACGCTGCACGGATTCAACGTCACGGATTCCAAACGCCAGGGAGATACCAAGACCTATTCGGACGCAGTTATTCGAATAGTGGTTGGTGACAAGATGGAATTCAGCGCAGCGGAGGGAAACGGACCCGTTAATGCTTTGGACAATGCCTTCAGAAAGGCGCTGTCGAATTTCTATCCTAGCGTTAACAAGGTTCACCTCACCGACTTCAAGGTCAGGGTCATCGAGGGAACGTCGGGAACCGGAGCCACGGTAAGCGTTCTCATTGAATCAACCGATGGTGAGGACGTATGGTGGACAGTAGGCTTCAACCAGAATGTCATCCAGGCCTCATGGAGCGCGCTGGTGGACAGCATAGACTATAAATTACAAAAAGACATGGCGTCATCGGGTGAGCGTTAAGGAAGAAAAATCGATCTCCGCTTCCAGGTTGGCTCTAGTAGGGATTGTTTCGGTCTGGGTATCCATAGAGCTGGTTTCGCATGCGTTTCGTTTTATGGATACGAATCATCGGATGGAGGGTTTACTGGAAGGGGAGTGTGTGTATCAGGTTTCTACGGACAATTTCATTCTGGGCACAAGGTCCTTTGTTAACCCAAGGAGTCTTGGCGATCTACTCAAGAGTTTCGATAGTGTCACGATGAGTGAACAGGAATTTATTAACCGCATTGTTCCCTGCAACACCCTAGTGAACATTAATACCAAGGACGGAGCAGTGGCGTTTTCTTCAATTCCTGGAACCCAATTGATCGCTCTGGGCAAGAAAGTATCTATAAACGATTCTACGACTGAGGATCTCGAGGCTGTGCCTGGCATAGGCCCACGCATGGCCGAAAGAATTGTCGATTACAGGTCGTCTCACGGAAGGTTCAAATCAGTCAGGGATCTTGAAAAAGTCCAGGGCATCGGACAAAAACGACTTCTGGAACTGGAATCCTACCTCAAACCCTGAACCGCTAATTCTTTCTTTCTGATCTGGTCATTATACAGGCGGCATACGCCGCGCCAAATCCATTGTCAATGTTAACGACCACGACACCTGGAGCGCATGAGTTGAGCATGCCTAGTAGGGCGGCTATGCCTCCGAAGGACGCCCCATAACCGATAGACGTTGGAGTGGCGATCACGGGCCTGTCCACCAAACCTCCCACAACACTGGGGAGAGCCCCCTCCATACCAGCCACAACAATTATAGCCGAAGCCTCCCTGAGCTTTTCATAATGCCGGAAAAGCCTGTGTATGCCGGCAATTCCCACATCATAAATAGTTTCCACTCGAGCGCCGAAAGCCTGGGCCGTGACCTTTGCCTCTTCAGCAACCGGCAAATCAGAAGTTCCTGCGGCTACTACTAGGATGAGGCCGGTTGATAACGATTCAATTGGTTTCCTTGAATAAACAAGGGTACGAGCCAACCGGTTGTGTTCAAGACCCTGTATGGCACTCATCACCACGGCGGACTTTTCATCACTGACACGGGTAGCCAATACAGTGTCCTGTTTCCTGATTAGCGAATTGAAAATGCCTGTTATCTGTTCTGCAGTCTTGCCTTCACCATAAATCACTTCCGGGAAACCAAGACGAATTGCGCGGTGATGATCCACCGATGCAAACCCCAAATCTTCCACCTGAAGAGCCTTGAATTTCTCACAAGCGATATCAGGAGATATCTCGCCGTCCCTAACCTGTTCAAGAATTGTCAAAAGCCGCTGGCGATCCAATTTCCCCTCTCAGTACAAATCGATCAAGAAGTAGACATCATTTTGTTGAATATAGATTCCCGCAAATGACAGACAAAGGAAAGCCCCGGAAAGGAGGATAAGAACCGGGGCTTCGCATTGGAGAAAAGGTATGTTGTCCGGCGGGTTACGCCACCCGCCGTGAGTTCAGCTTTTAAACATAATATTAGCATGTTGTCAACTTTTTTTAATGTAAAATATAATATATTTAAAAGAAACATCGTGTCGTGTATTATATATTAAGGTTAACTATCTGTTTTAAATATCTTTATTATAGCACACCTTCAGCGATTGACCTTATAATGTCACCCTTGCCAAGCACACCGACGAGTTCACCATTTTCTATTACCGGGATTGTGTAAAACTTTTTGTTGGTCATTATTTGTGCGGCTTCTGAAACGTCGGTATCCGGTTCGACACAAACGGCCGGAAAAGAATAGACATCCTCTACAACCGAGGCCGTTAGTTTTTTGAAATCCTTGTGGAGTCTCCATGGGTTTTCGAGCGGGATTACGGAATCCAGTATTACGAACACTGTGGGGATGTGCAACGGTGTGTTCTGATCGACCAGGTCAGATTCGCAAACTACTCCGATAACCTTATTTTCAGAATCGACCACTGGAACGCCGTTGATATTTTTCTCGAAAAGTATTTTTGCAAGTTCTCTGAGGGGCGTGTTTAGCCCAACGGTGATCACGTTTTTTGACATGCAGTCTCGGACTTTCATTAATTTCTCCTGTAAGGGAATAACTTTTCGGCTCATTTTTGATGATGACCGCAAATCTATACCGAATTTCCATCTAAAAGAATTAAAATTTTACACAAACAGAATCCGTTTGTTCAAAAAAAAAGAAAGCCACCGGAGTGACTTTCTTTTAAATAGTCAGGTTCAGTTATTTTTTCTCGGCAAAATACCCCGTGGCTTCGTGAGGGAAAATGGCGTGGATTAGTATCTCTTCCTCCGTAAGTCCAGGGAACTTCTGTTCGAGTTCGGGCCACATCGGAGGGATGAGTTCCGCTGGACGAACGTTGATAGGTTTGTCCCCTTTGAGGACCCTATCCTGGAGTTCCTTGTTAACAGGCGCAGGGGTTTCACCATACATACCTTTCAGGAGGTTAGCCGTATGGTTTGCGATGATTTTGTACCTGCCGAGTAGGACGTTGAAGGTGGCTTGTGACACAACAATCTGAGAAGTCGGTGTAACCAGAGGTATGAACCCTAGATCTTCCCGGACCCTTGGAATTTCGTCAATTATTTCGTCAATCCTGTCTATGGCATTCTGTATTCTGAGTTGGCTGGCCAGGTTTGACATGACGCCACCGGGGATTTGAGTGATGAGCATCTTGCAGTCAACTCCACTGTAGGGGGCCTCAAAATCGCTGTAAAGGTTTCTGACTGCCCTGGCTTCTTCTGCCGCGCTGGTGAGTTTCTTCAGGTCGCAACCGGTATCATATCCGAGTCTGCCCAGAGAGTAGACAAGAGATTCGGTGCATGGGTGGCCTGTTCCGCCAGAGAATGGGCTCAAAACGGAATCCAGCATTTCACAACCGGCTTCCACGGCTTTCAGAGCTGACATCATACCAAGACCGCAGTTGTCATGAGTGTGGAGGTGAATAGGAACATTGACGGCCTTTTTAAGACTTGTGACCAACTGGAATGTTGTGTAGGGATCAATCAACCCGGCCATGTCCTTGATGGCTATCTGATGGACTCCTTTATCTTCAAGAGCCCTGGCCTTGGACACGAACTTCTCGATGGTGTGCACGGGACTTATGGTATAGCAGACAGCCCCCTCGGCTATTTTCCCGACGTCACGAATAGCCTTGATAACAGTCTCCTGGTTTCTAATGTCGTCCAGAGCATCAAATATCCTGAATACGTCAATCCCGTTTCTTGCGGCCACATCGACAAATTTAACCACTACATCATCCGGAAAATTTGAATAAGCCACAAGGTTTTGCCCTCTGATGAGCATCATGCTCTTAACATTGGGCATTACCTCTTTAAGTTTTCGCGCCCTTTCCCATGGATCTTCCCTCAAATACCTGACGCACACGTCAAAGGTAGCGCCACCCCAGGTTTCCGCCCCGTAGATACCTGAATCAGCCAGCTTGGAAGCTACCTTGAGCAAGTCGTCGAGTTTGATTCGAGTGGCCACTTTGCTCTGGGATCCATCGCGAAGTGTGATGTCAAAAATCTTGACCTTTCTTGAGCCGCCTTTCTCCATCATGACCTCCCAGTCACTAACTATCGTGTCACCAATTTCGGGCACGCCTATCCGTCACAACCTATAAACTCTGGAAACTTGTTCCTCAGAAGTTGAATCTCGTCCTCCACAGAGTTGGTCAAACCATCCAGACGCGCATCACGCAGGTAACCCAGGATCTCCCCGAAAACAGGTCCAGGTTTTAACCCCATGGACTTCAAGTGAGCGCCATTAATTAAGGGCTTAACATTTCTGTAGTGGATGATTTGGTCAGATACAATTCTTCTGGTCTGCTCTTTGGTGGTCTTGGCCATCATGTAGAGCAGGGATTCCAACGACAGTTTCTCCAATATTTTAAATATTTCACTCGGCTTAGTCAACCTCCCCCTGTCAAGCAATCCGAGGGATGCTTTTAACTTCAGACGTTCCCCGGTTATGTCCACCATGTGTCCTCTGGGGATGGACAACCTATCCAGGGAGCCCTCAAATGATTTCTCATCCAGAGAGTCGGTCAGCGCCAAGAAGTACACCACCCACGACTGGATCTTATCCTCGAGGAAAAGATATTTCCACCAGGCCAGTACACCCGACACGGATTCTACGAGTGAAAAGATCCTCGCATTTGTCATTATCGGCGGATATATCGCCTTAAAAATACCCAGCTCGGCCATGGATTTTATGGGAGCCAGAGGATTCTTTTCATCCATGACGTGAATGAGTTCGTTGAGAATCCTTTTGCCCTCAACGCGATCGAAAATCCTGATCTTTAATGCGCCCTTTATCAATGACATAGTATGCTTACTGATCATGAAACCGAAACGACTGCTGAAGCGTATGGCTCGCAGGATTCTGGTCGGGTCCTCGACAAAAGCAAGGTTATGAAGGACCCTGATGGCCCGGTCCTTTATGTCTCTTACACCCCCAAAAAAATCGATCAGTTCGCCCCATGAATCCGAATTCAGACTTACCGCAAGAGTGTTCATGGTGAAGTCGCGCCTAAACAGGTCCCTTTTTATTGAGCTAATCTCTACAGTCGGCAATGCCCCTGGGCTTTCATAATATTCATGACGCGCAGTAGCTATGTCTATTTTGAAACCATCATTAAATAGCACCACTGCAGTTCCGAACTTTTCATGACTTCGTAGTCTGCAGCCCTGACAGCCTTTGGCCAGTTTCGTGGCAAAGGGTATACCCTCACCCTCTATCACCAGATCTATATCGAGGTTGTGATTTCTAAGGAGAAGATCCCGCACAGCCCCTCCGACAAGGTAGATCCGGTTTCCATTCTCGTCGGCGACTTCGCCTGCTTTGCGCAAAACATCCAGGACCCTTCTAGGCAACCGTTCTTCAAGCAGTTTCTTAACGCTCTTGCGTTTCTCCCGATCCTGAGTGTAATTTTCCGGACCGTTAGAGTCACTCGTTCTGGGGAGTTTTAGGTGCTCCAACAAATCACTTCTCGAAATGACCCCCACCATTTTGCCTTCGTCTATGACCGGAACGAGCCTGTGACGCCCTTCAACAGAAACCTGGAGGACTCTCTCGATCAAATCATCCGGGGTGACAAAAACTATTCCAGGGTTCATGAAATCGCTTACCAGGTGATGCTCCAATCCATGATGGACAGCCCTATCCACCGCGTGTCTGTGCAATATCCCGAGTAACGATTCATCGCGTTCGACGGGCAAGGAGCTGATTTGGTAACGGCTTAGCATTTCAGAGGCCTCACTGATAGTCTGATCCGGCCTGATACTCACGACCGGCTTACTCATTATTTCCAGCGCCTTCTGTTTGGGACGCACCTTTTCATGCAGGAGAGTGATGAGCCGGTCCCTGGCCTCATATAGGGACATATCTTTAATCGTGGCGCTTGCAGCCGTCGGATGGCCTCCTCCGCCAAAAGCAGCCGCTATCTCTCCGACATTAACTGCATCAGCGCTGCTACGGGCAATCAAGTGGACCCTATCCTCCATTCTTACAAGGGCCAAAATAGCATCATGACTCTCCATATCCTTAAATTTATGAACCAGTATGGCCAAATCGCCTATGTATCCTTCTGCCCCGGCTATGGCCACAACAATGTCTATCCCACCTATGTTTACCTGACGGGCGTCTTCTATCAGTTGATGCATGATGTCGATCTGATCGCGGCTCAGCTCGCTTGTCATCATGTTCGCAACAATATTTAGGTTTGCCCCCTTACTGATCAACCAGGCGGCTGCCTCAAGATCATTCGTGGTGGTAGATGAGAAAGTAAACGAACCGGTGTCCTCATAGATGCCCAACGAAAGTATAGTGGCTTCCTCAGCGTTTATTTCGCAACCTTTCTGCCTCAGAAGCTCGATGAATATGGTTACGGTCGATCCATACGGTTTGATTATTTCCAACGATCCCTTGATGTCGTCATCAGAGTTAGGGTGATGATCATATATGTGAACATCCACCGACGGACGGTCACAAATTTCTGATAACTGCCCGATCCGGCTCTTTTGACGTGTGTCTACCAGTACAAGCCTGTGAACCTTGTTTAAATCAAGATCCTTGACGCGCTCAATTGACAGAATGTAAAGCGAAGATTCCATGAAGAAATCGCGAAGGCTTTTTTCCCTAGATCCTGGAAACACTACTACCGCAGCTGGATATATCTTTTTTGCAGCCACTATCGAGGCGAAAGCGTCAAAGTCAGCATTGAGGTGAGTGGTAATAACTTCCATTTACAAACCTGTTTATAAGTTGCACTAATATGATACTGTTATTTTTACGTTATTATATACCAAAAATCACAGCCCCTATGAGACCCCTTTTGGCATTGTGCTCATTAGGCCCTAGAGCTTCCAGCTAACTGCTCATCTCTGTGTATCCAGCATCAGGAACACTCCGCAGGTATCGACTTCACCTCAGGTAAAGGACCTAATTCTCCACTTTGTCTTGATTTATTTCACTATTAGTAATAAACTATGGCGCTAATGAGGATGACATTGCCTGCTAACTTTAAATATAGATCACAAAATTCAACGAAAAGCTATCATTTGGCGTCCGGCTTAATTATCGCCTTTCTGGTTTGCCTTACGTCCGGCTGCCAGGAGATAGACACTCTCAAGCGCGAGTTACTACTGAAGGCTCAATCCACGATCCTTAAAAAGAAGAGCCAGTTTACTCCTCGCGATGGCATGACAATCAGGACCACGTCTCTTTATCAAACTGCCAATCCCAATTCTGAGGTAATCCGGAAGCTACCTGCAGAGACTCCTGTCCACCTGATGGACAAGGTGGGCGACATGTTTCGGGCCCGAACACGCGACGGCCGCGAGGGATATATTGAGCAACGAGCTGTCGGTGGAGAGGACATAATCCACAAAACTCAGGAACTCAGGTTATCCATTGAGGGTTTGCCCATGCAGGCGGAGGCGGTGACCAAAACAAAGGCTAACTTCAGGCTTGCTCCCGGTCGCCATCATGAGGTGGTTGAGACTCTGCCCCCTGGCAAGAAGTTGGAAAT
>CALDNG010000029.1 GCA_937915285.1 uncultured Desulfomonile sp.
AAGCAAGCGCCGTCTCATAGCGGTGATGGCAATATGCAATGAATAGACTCCTGGACTCAAAACCATCAATAATCGCCTTGATAGCATTCTCATCTTCTATCAACCAGGTGCGATGGGTATTTCCATTACGGTCAACCGTCACCTGGTCGGGTTTTCGGTCCATGAACGGCGCATATATGCCGTAAATTTTGCCCTCTTCGTCATCGAATAGAGAGTGAATCGGGGTGAAGTTGGCCCTGCATGCCTTCAGCAGTTCGAGCTGGTCTTTCTTGGGGCCAAGGTAAGTCTTTTCATGAGGCAATACCTTACCTTTTCCGTAATCATCGACACTCACCACAGCCACTATCCCATCGAGCCTTTTGATTCCACCATCGGGCTGTTCGAAATCCATCTGATAGATGACTAAAGCAGGCTTGGCCAGCCGTACGAGAACACCCTCCTGCATCCATTGCAACAGCGTTGATGCAGCCCGTGTGTGTTTGTTGTTGAGTTCGTTATCATCCTCAAACTGATTGCCCAATACTAACCTGATGATGTTGTAGGGGTGAGACTGATAAAAAGCCTTTTGCTCCGCCGGCGAAATGACGTCGTATGGAGGTGTTATGAGCTTGGCCAGCTCATCAGTGAGTTTGTTACCATACTTCACTACCGGAAATGCTTTGATTTGAGCCATGGGAGTTTCCTTGATATTCGAAACCGACTTGGATTTTCGCTGAGCGCTAATGCAAGTCCAATAAGTTAGCGCCTCATAAAGAGGTGATAAGATAACCTAAAGTTATCTTTTTAACATACCATGAGCAAGCTTTGATGGTCAAACAATAAAGATCGGACGTTTTCTAACTCAGCAGGAGAACGAGTGTTGTATCTGTGCTCCAAAATAACTAGCGATAACAAGAAATTGGTTACATCGTAAGAACTGTCAGACCGGAGATGTAAATACCTGATTGACGTTTAAAAACAGCGGGTTGTGACCTGCGCAGGCGATTGATTTGATGAGAGGATGAAAACATTCCGGGAAGAGACTCACGGTCTTATAAAAAAGCCGGAATTCCATTTCCTAGAACTCCGGCTTCTAAATCGTCTTAATCGAGCCACATTATCTCGAAAAAAGATCCTTATACGTGATTCTCATTTCGCGTTTCAGAATTTTTCCGGTAGGAGTCTTAGGCAGAGCCTCCAGGAATATCACTCCCTTCGGGCACTTAAATGTGGCGAGTTCTCTATGACATAGATGGAGGATTTCCTCTTCGGTGATTATTTCGCCCTGTTTTGGGACGACCACAGCCGTAACCGCTTCGACCCATTTCTGGTGGGGTAATCCGATTACTGCGACTTCCTGGACCCTTTTGTCGAGATATATTACTTCTTCAACTTCCCTGGTTGAAACATTTTCACCACCGGTTTTGACCATATCCTTCTTGCGGTCAGCCACTGTGATATAGCGGTCCGAATCCAGGATTCCGATATCACCCGAATGGAACCATCCGCCTTTCATAACCTCTTCCGTCTTTTCCGGCTCCTTGAAATACATGATGAGGGCGTGTGGTCCCCGGCCGCAAATTTCTCCAGGAACTCCTTCCCGTGTGATCTCTTTGCCATCCTCATCTTCCAGTCGGGTTTCCATATTCAGGCCACCCATGCCGGCTGAGCCAAGCTTGGTCAGGGCGTCCTTAGCCTTCAGAATTGTATGGTAAGGCGCCAGTTCGGTCTGTCCGTAATAATTATAGATCCTCGTGCCCGGAAGGCGCTCAATAAGCTCTCGGAGTATCTCGACCGGCATGATTGAAGCGCCGTAGTAAAGCTTTTTCAGACTGGAAAGATCCGTTTTATCGAAATCAGGATGCCGCAGCAAACCTATCCAGACCGTTGGAGGGGCAAAAAACATGGTTGCTTTATATTTTTCAATGTTTTTAAGTATCTGGGTTAGATCGGGACCCATGAGGATATTCGTCCCGCCAAGCCAGAAAACTGGATTCATGAAAACATCTCGTTGGGCGCAATGGTAAATGGGTAATGCGTTAATGCTTACGTCATCCTCATCGTATTGCCCGTCGATGATAGCGCCCATGTAATGCGACATGAGCGCCTGATTACTTATTATAACACCCTTGGGCAATGACTCGGTCCCACTGGTGTAAGTCATTTGGCAAGGGTCTTCAATATGGAGATTTGCCTCTGGCTCATCGACCGAATAGTCGCCTGCCCATTTGTCAAAGTCAATAAAACGATCACTAACCGGCTCGGACCCTGATCCCTGATTGGACCATAGCAGCGTCTTCACCGTCGGGATGTCATCCAGGACATCTTTCACCAGGTCATAAAGAGCATCCTCAACTATGAAAACCGTGCTTTCGGAATGATTGATGCAAAATGCTATGTCCTTACCTCGCAACATATAGTTTATGGCCAGGTAAACAGCTCCTATCTTGCAGCATCCAAACCATGTCATTGCGTGATGCAAGGTGTTGTGAGCAAGTATAGCCACTCGATCATATTTCTGGACACCGATGGCCCTAAGGGCGTTTGCGACCCTGTTGCATTCGTCCTCTAACTGGGTGTACGTCAATGACTTGTCGCCAAATATGACAGCCAGCTTGTCCGGATGATGATACCGGGCGCGACGCAGCATGTCCGCAATCACCCAACGGCTAATGCCGTTATAGCGATTCATCAGGAATTCAATATTTTCCTTATTGAGAACTTTGAACCTTTGTTTGTCTTCTTCAGACAGGGGGGGAAGAGCTGATGACATTTTTTAATCTCCTCAGGCAAGTAATTGAAAGGACTTTTAAGGATAACCCAAAACAGGTCAGCAAGAGTGTGTAAGCCTGTTATCCCGCTGAATGGCTAATTGTGTCAAACAAATTTTGCATTTGCACGGAGTTCACTTGAATGAATTTCGCAACTTTTGGAATTGCGGCATTACAGCGTGTCAAAAGTTTTTACAGCAACCCGTGTTGCTCGCAGCGGCTATCAACCGCTGGTATTTTGATTGGTAAGAGCATCCAATGATTAAACCGGATCATTGCGCCTAGTCTGTGTTGGCACACATTTTGCCTCCAATTTGCATTACGAATCCTGTATTAGTCAGTCTTTTTTTGATATATTGAATGAGACGTTCCATTTTTAGACAAAATTATCTCTCGATTTTGAGTCGTTGATCAGATACGACTCAGGGAGCTTCAACGATGAATCCGGCAAAGATCCTTTTAATTGATGACGAGGAAGGCTTTCTTGGCGCAATGACCAGACGCCTAGAAAAAAGGGGGCTTAAAACAATAACTGCATTATCCGGACAGGAGGGAATTTCCGTTCTGAAGGATAATCCGGATGTGGATGTCGTGATCCTGGATGTCAAAATGCCTGGAATGGATGGTATACAGGTATTAAAAGAAATCAAGAGACAATTCGCGGTAATTGAAGTGATAATGCTAACGGCCCATGGCACTTTGGAATCGGCAATCGAAGGCATGAAACTTGGGGCTTTCGATTATCTGATGAAACCCTGTGAAATTGATGAGTTGATGAAAAAGGTCGAAGAGGCCAAGCAGAAACGAAGAGACCATCAGCGCAGGATTCTGGAGGCAGAGGGCAAACATTTGGCTCAAACCCGGGGAGTGTGATTTAGTCGTTTTTTAACCAGAAAAGCAAGCAACTCCGAGGCTTTGCTTTTTCCAATCATGATACGGTTCTTGTCAGGAGGCGCCTGATGTTAGTAAAAGACTGGATGAGTCGCAAGGTTGTGACGGTAAACGTCAATGACAGTATGCAGCACGGCATTAATCTTTTGATGGAACATGACATCAGCATGATGCCAGTCATGGAGGATGGTCAGCTAGTCGGTATAGTTACCGACAGGGATTTGAAAAGAGCTTCCCCTTCAGACGCAGTAATGCTGGATATACAGAGAATCCTTTATCTTTTATCAAAGCTGGAAGTCGGCGCCATCATGAGTCGATATCCCATCACCCTCTCTCCGGACCACACCATGGAAGAGGCTGCTGAGATTATGCTGACAAACAAGATCTCCGGCGCTCCTGTGCTCGATGACAATAAAAACATTGTCGGAATGATTACCAAGAGCGACATATTCAAGGCCATGATGTCCCTGAGCGGACTATCCCATCGAGGGATTCAATTCGGCTTCCTGCTGGATGACAGGCCTGGATCCATCAAGGAAGTAAGTGACGTTCTAAGGAGCTTTGGGGCAAGACTGGTGAGTATACTGACTTCGTACGAACGTGCGCCTGAAGGTACACGATTTGTCTACATCAGGGTTTTCAACATAGATCGTGACACCCTTGATTTGCTCAAAGACAAGCTCAGGGAGGTGGCAAAGCTCCTCTACATTGTGGATCACCGGGAAAATTTACGCGAAATTTACTACTGACCAAAACTGGATTCCTGGCGCAGTTCTTTTCAGCCTTAAGACTTACTGCGCCAGCCATTTTGTTTACCAACACTAATTCGGCAGCTAGCCAGCGTATGTGATCACCCTGTCGCCCTGTGGCTGTTTTTAAGGATCAAAACGTATTACCCAGCCTCTGGAAAATGAGAATACTGTCATCGGAGGGTTTCATGAAGGAAAAAATAGAGCTTTTCCATGGTGACATTACTTCATTGGTGGTCGACGCCATAGTGAATGCGGCGAATAACTCATTGCTGGGGGGCGGCGGAGTGGATGGCGCAATTCATCGAAAGGCTGGGTTCGGGTTGCTGGCTGAATGCAAAACCCTGGGCGGGTGCGAAACCGGGGCGGCAAAGATCACCAAGGGTTACAACCTTCCGGCCAAGTACGTCATACACACCGTAGGTCCAATTTACCGTGGTGGCGCATCTGGGGAGGCCGGACTGCTGCGATCCTGCTATCGAAGTTGCTTTGAACTCGCAAGTCGGAACGGTGTTAAATCGATAGCTTTTCCATCCATTAGTACAGGGGCTTACGGTTATCCTATCCTGGATGCCTCCAAAATAGCGATTGCGGAAACCGCTTTTCAATTAGAGCGTCTTCTGGAGATCGACAGGGTTATCTTTGCGCTGTTTTCAGAATCAGACCTGGCTGTTTACAAGAAAGCGCTAGAACAAATTGCTTGATCTCCGAACTGTAGGGCTACTTTTCAGGAAAAAGTAATAGGCTGACAAGGATTGCTGTTCCAAAAAAAGCTATCAGCGCTCCGGACAGCCTGTTTATTATAGTTAGGCCAGCAGATTCGAAGCGACCGTGAAATACGCTGACTATTGAACTAAGCACCAACCACCAAAGCGACGAACCTACAAATACTCCCGTCACTAGAAAAATTGTGAACCAGTAATGACCATGGGTGTGAGCAACTCCCGAAGCCGCAAAAACTGCCGCAAAGGCCAGTATGGTGGCGGGGTTGGTGAGCGTCAGGACAAGAGTGGACAGATAGTCGCTGAACAGGCTCTTGCCCTCTCCTGAAAGGGTTTTCTCCGAGGGCTTTGATGAAAATATCTTTATGCCGAGATAACAGAGAAAAGCTCCACCAACAACCCTTAGGACATAGGAATTCTCCAGGAGAAAATTTGACAGGAGTGTTACGCCAAATCCCGCGACTGACCCGTATATTGCGTCTGCAGTGGCTGCTCCAAATCCAGAAACCAACCCTGAGGCACGCCCCCGGGTGAGGGTTCTACGAATCAGTAACAGGCCGATAGGTCCTACCGGAACAGCGAGAGAAAAACCTATCACGATTCCCTTGGCAAAGTAGTCAAACTCCATGCTGATGATTATAGCACTCCGAACGGATAGGTCATCAAATAAACTGGGGGCTGTTTATTTCATTCAATGATGATTCGTTTTGACTCTCTTTCTTTTTCAGATCGGAAGAGCGTCGTGTAGGGAAAGAGTGTAGATCTCGGTGG
>CALDNG010000030.1 GCA_937915285.1 uncultured Desulfomonile sp.
TAACGGGTGATGTGGTCACCTTCCTTGATCTGCTTGTCGCATATATTACATTTCATGGTTGGCCTCTATTCAGTCGAAACTACGAATGACACACGCAGGATTGTTCAGTGTCATCAAAAAGGTCCTCCTGGTCAGTCATGGCGATCACTTCGAGCGGCAGGTTTGATGAATGCAGATGACTTAGTTCCCTCTTCCCCAGCTCCAGTCCTCTCTGGGTAGAGCGTTTTTCCAGAGTAAGAGCCCTGCAAAAGAGGTCGTCCTTGCGTTTATACAGATTGCGGATTTCCTGACGTTTCTGGAAAGGACAGAAGAAGCATCCGCTTTTCGGCGGAAGGGGTAATCCATGGGATCTGATGATCTCCTTGCACCCTTCTCTGTCGATGGAGTGATCGACAAGGGGATAGTCACGTACGATTCCGAAGGCATAGTCACGAGTCCGTTTGGCCCGATGCGACTCTTCCGCCGAAATCCCGATCATCATGAAACATGGCTTTTCCACATAATCGACTATCGGTTGGACCTTAAAGTCACGCGTACACCACCTCATAGTGATCGTTGGAGTCAGTCGGTATTCGTAAAGGTAATCATACAGCTTGAAACTGCCTCGAGGAGACTTGTAAAACACATCCAGGACAGTGATCGGGTAACCCTTGTCCAGGAGCATGTTCAGGTAATCGTAAGTCTCCGGATAATCCCCGCCGTGATTGGAGAATACCGCTTCGAACTCTATTCCGTGGTCAATGAGCCACAGCATCAGCGCAACGCTGTTCACGCCACCCCCGAAGGAAAGGTAGTTTTTCCCGAGAGAATATTCTGCCAACAGGTCTTTGCGCTCATTATTCATGGCAAGCACACGGATGCAGTTCTTCGAAAAGTTCAACCTGGTTCGTCATGGCTATGACTTCCAACGGCAGATTTGAATTATGAAGGTAAAAAATCTTCTGCTTTCCTTCCTTAATTGATTTTTCAACCGCTTGTTTCTCAAGGATCAGCGCCTTGTCGAACAGGTCGTCACATCGATGATAGAGTTGCTGTATCTCGTTTTTTTTCATGAAAGGACAGAAGTAGCATCCACTTTTTGGTGGTATGGGAAGGTCATGTGACCTGATGATCTCTTTGCACTGATTTCGGTCTATGTTGTGATCGACCAGAGGGTAGTCCCTTACAATTCCAAATATGTATTCACTGTCCCTCCTGGCCCTGTGGGATTCCTCCGCCGAAATGCCGAGGAACATGAAAGCCGGTTTCTGGCAATACTTGGTAATTGGTTCAATCTTGTATCTGTATGTACACCATCTCCTGTAAGGGGACGGGATCATTTTGTATTCATGACATTCGCCATATAGGTCGACCAGCTTCCCCCGCACATTTCGCCTGGCGTCCAGCACTGTAATCGGATATCCCCTGTCCAGGAGCATGTTCAGGTAATCGTAAGTCTCCGGATAATCCCCGCCGTGATTGGAGAATACCGCTTCGAACTCTATTCCGTGGTCAATGAGCCACAGCATGAGCGCAACGCTGTTTACGCCACCCCCGAAGCTCAAATAGTTTTTTCCAAGTGAATAATCGCTGATATCGACTGTCAATAGCCGCCCCCCGTTATGTGTTAGATATGGACGTGTCTTCTAACCGAATTTATGTATGTCTTGTAGGGTCATTGGAATGTTCCAAGCCGTTGAGGGCCTCAGATGAGTCTTCCAGAGCAAACATGATCTCATCCCGATGTAGATCCACATAGACTGAAGGGTTTGGAGCCGTCAGTATAGCTTCGAGGAGCCTGGTTGTCGTTATCAGTGACTGGCTAAGTGTCCTTTTTGGGCATTCCATCAGTTTTCCCTCATCGGCATCACAAGTGTGAGCCTGGCGCCAGGATTTTCTGCGGTCATGACAACCGGTTTCCTCATATCGTCATATACGGACAAAAATACTCTGGACGTTTTTAGCGAGTTGAGTGATTCCAGCGCATAATCCCGGTTGATGATTTTGCTGAATCCGAATTCAGCCAATGGCTCTATTGAAATTGTTTCATGGGCTTCACCGATATCAGCGTTTATCGCAGAAAGTTCAAGTTTGCTCTGACTGTGTTCCCTGGTCATTCTTATCCCCCGGCTTCTTTCGCTGGTAACCAGCCCCACCCTTTTAATGGCGGCGATCAACATGGATCTGTCAACCGAAAAACCGGCCGGCATGTCCGAAGGTATCACCTTCTGGTAGTCCGGATATGCGCCATCCATTAGTCTGACCGAGACGACATGATCTTCAGTTTCAACCGTAAGGGATTTCTGGTTGATTGTCAGCAGGATTTTTTCTGTCCTGAATTTCGGTAGCCACTTCAGCAGATATGCCGCTGAGGACTTTGGCAGAAGGTAACCACTTATCCCATCAGGAGGAGCGAATTTCCCGTCGATGTCATGACAGGACAAGCGATGCGAATCGGTTGAGACAAGTGTGAAGCGATCGTTTCTGGATGTAAGGTAGACCGAGTTCAGGCGATAGCGGCTTTCGCTGTCAGAAGCTGAGAAAGTCACAGCCTCAAGCGCCTCTGTTAAATCAGCGACGGCCATTTCCATCTCTACCGTTTCAGGTCCATGGACCTTTTCAGGAAAGAGAGGGAAGTCTTCGAGAGACACGGCGTTCAGTCGGAAACTCGTGTTTGGGTTTTGCGATACAACAATACGGGCCTTATCAGCAGAGCTTATTTCTACCGGCGAATCTGAACGCAGGTTTTTTACAATCTCATGTAGCCTGTCGGCGTTGACAGCCGCAGAAAAGTCTGGGACCGATGACTCGGGTCTGACCTTAACCTTCACGTATGTTTCTAGGTTGGTCGTGTAAATTTCACACTGGTGTCCATTAATGGCAAGAGCGACGTTTTTCAGAATAGGCATGACGGACTTGGTCCTGGTAATCGGTAAAGCCAGTTCAAGCGCCTTGAGAAGTTCCGGTTGTCTGAAAGTTAATGTCACCTGGCAATCTCCCTTCAAGCCTTTTAATAACCCCGCTCGACGAGGCCCTGCGTTGATGTTTTATCTCCCGTCCAGACGCCCTCATAAGGATCGTTGTCAGCAGGATCAAGAGAGATGCGCATGCTATCCGGCAGGTTGTCCCGAAACACTATATTGGTTATCGGCTCAAACTTTATGCTGAGGAATCTGACGTTCTCCTCCAGAGTGAGTTGTGAGCCCGGAGGAACGTAGAGACCTGCGGTGATGTGGCCACAAAAACCTGGGTCAGCGTCGGTCACACGAACTATTGACCCATTTCTGAAAATGGTGGAGCGTTCCCTTATGACTCCGATCAGCCAGTGGGGCATGTTTAGCTGTTCCACGGTTTGCAGGAGGTAATACCCGGTGGTTAGTGTCCATCCCTGTCCGACTCTTGGCAACGATGGACTGACAGGAAGATCCTGTGGTTTTATGGTTACCGTGGCCGGTGTTGTCCTGAGCTTTACGCCCATGAATGCGCTCAAACTCTCTGCTGATCGGTCAAGAGTGAATACGGATTTTAGGGTGAGGTCTACCTTGGACCCTTCCAATGGCTGACTCTTGCGGTCACGAGACATAGGCGCAATGAAGGTTGGGTCCATTTCAAGGAGTTGTCTGATTGTGGATGCTGATATTTTCAAGTTTGTTTACCTCCAGAATTAATTAGTTTTTGGGTTAATCGATTATTCCTTCAAGCAGGCTGTTTTCAGCTCCATGGAAGAGGCTCTCGACCTGGCGCTGGCATTTGAGGCATCTACGGTTCAGGGTTTTATCCCAGGACTGGAAGACATGGCCGCATCTGTTGCAGACGACTAGCTGTGATTTTGATGTCCCGACCTTTTTGAGGTTGTCCCTTTGTCTTCGAAGACTGGCGGCTGCACGGTTTTTTTCCAGATACTTGCATCTTTTCGAGCAGTAGATCTGGCTTGGCCTACCCTTTGGAAAGGTCTTTCCGCAAATGGGGCATACCGCATTACCGAGCGGCTCCGGGTTTGCAAGGTAGAATTTCCGGTAACATTCGTGCCCGCAGTAGCGGGTTCTCAGTCTGGTGAGCGCCTTCCCGCAGACCACGCATACCCCAGGATTAGCTGCGGAATTGATTTTTGGTGTCGCCAACTCAACAAACCTCATTGAATGCCAGATTCGGCTGTGACAGAAGTCGTTCATCCATCATCCGGCAGTATTCAGGATCAATGTCATACAGGACACTTCGGCAACCGAGCGTCTGGGCGGCCTTGCCTACAGTCCCGGAACCGGCGAAAGGGTCCAGGATGGTAGCCCCTTCGAAAGCGAACAGTTTGATCAGCCTCAATGGAAGCTCAATCGGGAAGGCCGCTGGATGACCTGATTTGGAGGGGCATGAGGTATCCATGTCCCAGATGTCCCTGGTGAGCGTGAGGAATGTGTCAGAATCCAGCCATGGACTGACCCTCACGCCAACGTCTTCTACCAGAAAATTCTCGGGAACCTCGAAAACCCCTTCCTTTCTGGCTACTATGATCAGTTCGGACATGTCCCTCAGGCAGGGGCTATTAGGCCTGCGCCATGAACCCCAGCTAGTCCTGAGTCTGGCGGTGTTCTTCCTCCAGATGATCGTGCCAACCATGGAGAAAAGTGAGTCTAACTGCAGCGTTACTGCGGCTCCGAGAGGAAGGTATGGCTGACGCCCGGTCCCGTGAGGGACATTAACGCAGATTCTGGATCCGGGTTTCATTACTCGTAGGCATTCAGCCCAGACCAGGGAGAGGATTTCCAGATGCTCCTTCAGGCTTTTGTTGTCTGAGTAGAAGTGGTAGCCCTTCCCCACATTATAGGGCGGAGATGTCACCACGAGGTCTATAATGTTGTCAGGTATAGCTGACAACGATCTGGAATCTCCGCAGTGGATGGATACTTCTGGCTTCTCCATGGACCATTACCCCCTCATCAATCTAAACGGCTCTAAAACGCTCGTGGCTCAACGATCGCCCTTTGATAGATATGTGTAAGTAGCAGGTTACATCGTTCGATACAAGGGCATTGACGGCGGTTCTCGTAGATGTCTGGCTGAGAGTCATCAAACAGAGCACGAAACCGGATTGGGATGTACCGTGTTTGCAGCCATAGCTCATGACTGGATCCTTCCCGGTCTGAATACCGGCCTGAATCGAACCAGCCTGAATTTCCGGCTATAAGTCAGGTATGGCGTCACTTCTCCTCTTGTTATCATGTTCCTCAGCTCGGATGTAACCCTGTCACGGGGCAGGCCCGTCTTTTCGGCTATCTCCCTGGCTGTTAGGAACCTCTCGTGAATCTTGCCATTTGCATCCAGATGTATCTCCTTTTGCATTTCAAAAATTATCAACGTCCTGGCTGTGGATCCACTTACCGGACTCTTTCGCTTTCTCTGATCTGGTCTATATTTTGCCCCGGTGGGGGGAAATAACCTTTTTGGATCAAGTCTCAACTGCTTGGCATCCATAACTCTCCTCCTTGCCCAAAATAGGGGGGTATATATACTGTCGAAGATGTCAATATAATAATAATATAATAATAATAATGTATTATATATTGCATTTAATATGCACTACCCTGTCAAATATCCCAGCCAGCTATCCATCTCCCGCCAGGACATGCTTTTTTGACAAAAACATTCATCCCTATCCACTTTTTGACATCCAGTCCTGGTTTTTGACATGGTTCTGACATCTAGTAGCAACTCCTAACCGTCTGATATTTATACTTTTGACATACAATTACCCTTTCCCCATACACAGATACATACTCTGTCAATTTCTCAAGATGCTGTTTCATATCTCATTCCAGTCTGATGGATAATCGTGATCCATGGGAAGATTCTGACCCGCCTGGCTTTTCCCTTCCGGAGTCAGAACATACCTGCCAGCCAGGCCTGCCGCCTTT
>CALDNG010000031.1 GCA_937915285.1 uncultured Desulfomonile sp.
CCGCGATTCATCTAGAATTTACAGCTTTTGAGCCGCATCCTCAGACAGCAGTCTGCAGACGTTATTACAATAATAATAGAAAGAGCATAAGAACACAATCACTTTTTGAACAAAGGCGTTTTTTCTTGGTAAATATTCGATCGCTTTTTCCAACACCCAATAATTTACATCCATGAAAATACCTCTAAATTAGTTTTCATTTGAAAAAGTCAACAAAATTGAAAACCAAGAATCTCCTCAAGAACCATTGAAAAATACCTATTCATGAGTCTTCAAGGGCTCTTTACAAAAAATGCTCCAAAAATCAACATAGTAGAAATCCATTAAGACAAAATAGCGCGGACAGTTTCTAGGCGCTCTCGTGCCCAAGCCATGGTTCAAACAGGAAAAGGTTGAAAGACTTATTTGATCAGCTCTTAGAATCAGTTGGTGGCACATAGTTCTTGATATTAATATATGCTTAATGAATATGGAGTTAATAATCCAAACTAATGACCGGGCCAAAAACTACCGCACGGTGGGTCCTTTTCACCCACATCTGTCATTTTATTACGACACTTCAACTCATTGGTTTTGCTTTGAATGCTTAAATAGCATTTCATTATATGTCTCGTTTTTAGGACAGTATTACCATTCCAGAAGTAATTTATATATAAATCTCTGCTCTCATGGCCGGAGATGGAAGCCTGATGCCTATGCGTTGGCCAGTTTAGGAATACTGGCACGGAAGTTGCTCAGGATAACCTCGATTTTCAATGGGTTTTTGTCAAATTTTGTAAACGCTTCATGGTCACAACTTCGGGATGAAAGGCTTTAGTGACCATAAAACAAGCTTAAGAAGCAGGTCGTTGTGTCAGATAGAATACGCGTCAGAAGAGATGAACTACGGAACAAATTAAATGTCACCGGGACAGATATCAAAAACTTGTATAAGAAATTTTTTCTCGGGAATGTCCCAAGACAGCCAATATCTTTCCTAAGAAATAATCATTACTTGGATTACTATATGATATGTCAGAATCAACATAAGCTATTTAACAAAGAAAGCGAGTTACATTTAGAAAAAGAAAATTCTGTTCAGAAAGAATATTTACTTGCTTCTTTAATAATTGTATGGAAAGACATACAGTGTAAATTAATCTCGACAGTATGTAAGTTGGTAATGATCTTTGTTGTCAGAATACGGTTTTTCGGTCTCTGGGTTTAGGAATCGGGAATTGAGGTGAAACGTGATCTCACTTATTAAGACTAAAAAGAACGGGTCGATAAAGAATCAGGATTGTCTCCTGAAGGACACTGATTCCACCTCTTTGTTCAACATCGGATCATCCGTATGGTCAGTTTTTGAGAATTCTTCACATGGCGTAATGTTGACATGTCCTGACGGAAGGATTTTTGCCTCAAACAAGCGCGCCTCCGGGATTTTAGGATGGACTGAACATGAGTTCCGTTCTCTTGGACGACCCGGGATTGTTGATTCAACTGATAGGAAGTGGATCCAGGCTCTAAAGACAAGAAAGCGCACGGGTATTTTTGAGGGCGAACTTAAATTTCGTCATCGCGATGGTTCATTAATTCCCGTAAATGTTTCTTCGAGAGTTTTCCAAACGGATCGAGGTCTAGATATAGCCATTGTAATTTTCAAAGATGCGCGTTCATCTCTTGTTCCAAAGACAAAAATAGTAGATCCACTGAGACTTTCAAACAACATTAAGGGAGCTGTAATTCCTGGGGTCGCGCTTTTGTCCTTTGATGGTAAAATCAAACCTCTCAATGAGACATTCATGTCCATGCTTGGTTATGATGGTGCTGGACAGCAGAGTCTGGACGCAAAGACATTATTTGGTGCAGGGGACAACCATCTCAGGTTGATGAATTTTATGGAATCAAGTTGTTTGTCTAAGGATGTCCTTGAAACTGAGATGATGGTTCAGCACAGAAATGGTGAAGAACTTTTCATGACGCTCACTATTTGCCCCGTAGACTCATCATCGTCAAAATGTTCTTGCGTACTGGTCATGCACGACATCAGTTTCACTGACCAATCGCGTCTAAATCCACTTCACGACCAGGGATTACTGGAAACACTTCTGGAAAAATCGCCCTCCTCTGTAGGCATACGGGATAACCGTGGGCGTTTTGTATTTCTGAATGGCAACGCGATTAGCAGTTTTGGTTTGAAGGACAATAACTGGAGAGGTCTGAAAATAGAGGAGGTCTTTTCGGCTGATGTGGCATATTTGGTACGGCAGACAGACAAAATATGTCTGGAAGAAGGCACGACCCTCCAATACAACATGTCAGTCCGTGATTGCAAAGGCGCTTTAAATACTTGGCGAATTACCAAATTTCCGCATCGGGGACTCAACGGTATGACATATGTGCTGTCCATGGCGACAAACATAAATGATTGTGTCAATGCCGAGAGATCATACGAGGACATGAAACAGCGTTATAATGATCTTTTGAATGGGCTGAAAAAGGCTCATCAAAGAATGAAACCACTCCTGAGGCTAACAGCGTAAGCCTCATCAACCTCATGGCGCAATCAGAGGGCATAATCCGGGCCGGTTGTCTTACTTGCCGTGGTAATTTTTTTCACGAAGAAACTGCTGAGTTGAAAAGATTTAGAATAGCGCCCTGAATTCATTCTCGAAAAGCAAATGCCCGCAACTAATTTGTCCTGAATTCACACAAGTCAGGCGTAGACGAATCACCGCCTGTCCCAGAAGAGTAGCGCGAGCTTGTAGCTTAGACGTGCCTACGCTTAGTCTCTCTGGTTGCAGGACGGCGCCGTTCTTATAGAAGCAACTATGACCCATTGTTTTTGAACAGACAGGGTTTCACGGGACATCCGCCCTTTAAATTCGGTCTACTATCGTATTTACTACGCGTCAGCCGTTAATTCTTTTCCGGAGATTTGACCGGAGGGTCTATGTTTTCACATGTTCTATCGGGAACTTTGGAACTCAGCTCAGCCTCCAGCTTGTTCTTGGATATTCGTTTCAGGACAAGGAAGGGTTTGAGAGTTTCAGTATCTCTATCCCAGACATATTGCTTAACATCTATGACCGGCCCTAGATCATCATAAAGCGTTACCCACCATTCATCCTGATTTTTGGCATGACAGATCCTGATTTTTTTGACTGTTTCAATACCTTTGGCTATTTCCAGCGATGCGCGCTTTATCAGTTCGGGTTCAGAAAGTTTCTTGTCAGATTTCGCAGATCCTCCTCGAGCTTCCTCGTGGGATTTCGTCCCTTTGGATCGCGCAGAAATATCCTGCTCACCCGAAGCAGGCTTGCTTGATCTGGTTTCAGTAGATGGGGTATCTTTTTTGCTCTGTTCATGGGTTTGTGCGCCGGACTTTGACGAGTTGCCGGCTTCCGACTCATTGGATTTATCGCCGGCTGAATTTTTTGGACTCGAATCCTTTTTGTTGATCTGTGTTTCCCCCGCAGCCTTATCAGCGGGTTTTACAAGCGCTTTATCACTAGCTCGGCATCCAATGACAAGCGTGAGGCACACTAGCCCAAGGATCAGTATTAAGGGCATTGTCCTGACATTCTCTGGCCAGAAGGGACCAGAAGATCTAACAAAACGCGAAAAAGTAATGTGTGGACCATGACTGGACAATTTAAAATGCCCCGCGCTGCTGAACGTGTAGATAAAAATTTTTATACCACTAATAACCCACTAATGCAGCTAAACTAAAAAAAGTGTTCCAAATATTAATTTAATATAATAGTATGAAAAACAATCAAAATTTTAACGTCGACTGTCATTAGGGGATTGACGCCTTTGGAGAGGATTCTATGATACGTATAATATCAATTCTGATTGCTTTCGCAATCCTCACCGTATTGTTCATGGCGCCTGTCAGTTCAGCTGGCGGGCCTGGCTCTGGGCGACACTCACTTCAGAATCCTGCGCTCGACTATACGCTAATGGGTTTCAAAGATCAGGGCGCCTGGTATTTCCCATGTGTTGCGCCTGAGTTCCCGGTTCGCATTGGTCCCCATTACCAGACCTACGGGCCACCTCCTCCTCCATGTTGCGCTGGGCATTGCGCGCCTGTTGGACCACCGCCCGCAATTAAGAAATAGGCTGTTGTTTTGCAAAGGTTAAGTTCTACCCTCTCCTAGCAAAACAATTTGCAGGAACTGAATTGACAGGAAGTGAAAAATGAAATTGAAGCCATTATTGCTAGTCTTGATGTTGTTATTGCTTACCCCCAGCTTTTCCTTCGGCTTCGGGCTGCTCCAATATGTTTTTGATGGTGTGAAAAACCAATTAGGACTGGATCGCGGACCTATTCCTAAAGTGTTGCCCTATAATAATCCCCATGATCCTTATGGACGCTCCAATCCTCAACCGAACAAGATGAACCGGGATGGAAACAGGTTTGTGATTCAGGCGGACGGTTTCTGATCCTGTTGAGCCTTGACCAATCTTTTGTCTCCGGTGTCTCCGGTTTTGTTAACTCAAGATAGCTTCAAAATTGATGACAGAAATTAGTATGTGCGAGATTGAATTGCTAAGGTTGTGTCCAGGGAAAGTCCTTTTCGTCGATTCATTACAAGAAGTTATAATATTGTCGCCTCTATTTTTAATCGTTGACAACAGTGACCACTTTTAATATTGTTAGCTATAATAAGTTAATGTGTACTGTTAGTTGGTTAGGAATATTGAACTTCAAATCTGTTGTTGTTACTCCGACATGACCTTTTTCATCGGACGTATCGGGGCTCATGTCAGCACTGCGAGTATTCAATGTGGCGCTTGAAATTAGGTCGGATAATCGTTAGCTTGTCGTTGTTGGTCATTTTAAATGTGGTAGCCTCGAATGCGGATGCGCAGGGACTTGCGGGCCTGTCATCTTCCGTCAACACGGTTCTGGGTAGGACTTGGGGCGCAGTTGGAGGGTTCTTGACTCAGGATCTTCCTGGCGCTTCAAACCCAGCCATGCCTGCAATTCTGCCGCCTTATTTCGGGGGCGAATTTCACATCCGACCTGTCTTCTTCGATGTTACAAAAGCCCAGGCAATATCATCTGCTGGCGATGTCGTAACCCTTAATGACCTCAATTCCCGATCCGGTTCATATCTCGAAACCATGCTCAGAGTTCAGATTGGCAGATTTTCAGTTCGTGGATATTACAACGTTTACTTAAACCCTATAAACTCTACTAATGTTTCCGTGAACTGGTTAACCTGGAGGCTGGGCGCCGACCTTGACGTCATCTATTGGTGTGGTTTTAGATTGGGCGCAACCTACGACATTTATCCTGAACGCCCATACGTTACAATAAATCGACCTACTAATTGGCCTGTTACTGCGGGGGTTGACAGTTTCGTCATCTGCGCCAAACCTCCTCAAACAATCGGTATGGTTGCTTCATTCAATCCTTGCAATTCTTGCACAGTGGCCCCGAGCATTGAATTCCGATATCAGTGGCCTATAAAACAGTGCAGTTCCGGTAATTGCTCCGGCACTCAGATCACCCAGTGGGAAATCGCCGCCGGTTTCATGCTGCCTAAAACGGTTCTTGGTCAATCGGGCTTAAGGTTCGGCTATCGAGATACTAACCTGTATTCCGGATGCAGCGACCCAGTGAATGGTAAACGTTGGGCCATCGATTTATCGACATCGGGGTATTTCGGTGAACTGGTATGGCTTTATTGATTGAGCATTACGAATAACGCCATGATGGAATTGGGCGCTAGAGTCAGCCAGGACCATTCCACTCAATTGTATTTCCCAGCCCTTTAGGCTCCAAGCAGAGCCTTATTCTTTTTTTTAATAAAATCACATTCAAACTTTGATATGTTTTTGGGGTTCTGGGTAAGCCAATGACCTACAGGTAGGTTTTTTCTGCAACCCCCTAATGTGTTGTTTCGAACAGCGTTCGAGAATTACGGTCTGACATTTTGTGTTAAATTGGAAGAATTGAGAATTATATTTTTATCTTTAAATTACAAGTAATAATATCAGTTTTTCATTGACTGCCAAATTACACGTATGCTAGCATACCTATGTCAAATTTTAGTTATATTTTGTTGCTATTATGCAAGTTTTTTTGGGGGTTGTGGTGAAGGCCCTGTAAATTGTTATCCAGAGGGCTCAAGCCCCAAAGCTCCAATGAAAGTGTTAGGTGTGGTCGTGGTCGTAACTCGTTTTTGGGCCATTGTTGCCAGGGTACTTGTTGTAACCGTGCTGAGCATGGGGCTGGCAGGCTGCATTGGGCTGATGCCCTCACCTTTCAGACCATCTCCGGGTCCCAAGAAAGTCCCTCAGTTTGAAGATCTTGCCGAAGCCTTTGACGTCATAGCCAGAAACTATCGTCTCGGTCCGGATGATGTCGTAAACGTCAATTTCCAGACTCAATGGACCATCCCCCCCGGCTCCTACAAGCTCGACACCCTTGATGAAATAGAGATAGAATTTTTCCTGGATCCGGATCTTAACCGTAGGCTTACAATACGCCCTGACGGAATGATTACGCTTCCTGGAGTTGGGGATGTTAGCGCAGTAGGGCTGACCCCGGATGAACTCTCAGAACGAATATCAAGGAAATTGACAGAGGCAGACATAATAAAAGGTGTTGATATTGATGCGCGACTGAGAAAATACAAGCTTGTCACCGTTACGGTCACTAAATTCTACCAGAAGGTGGAAGCGCTTGTTCGATCTTTCACCACTCTGACAAGCGGGCAAGTTTTGGCTGTAACGGTCAAACCGGACGGCACCATAGATCTGCCGATGCTCAAAGAGCGAATCATAGCCGTTGGACAGACAGTTCCTGATGTCGAGTACACTGTCAACAGGCTTTACAAGATGGGTGAACTCAAGAACGTGGTCGCTTCGCTGGCTCTAACCAACGCCAGGTCGCGAAAAGTATACATAATGGGTGAGGTCAATCTCCCCGGAGCATACGAAATTCGTCAGCCGATCACAGCGCTTCAGGCTTTGGCTCTGGCTCAAGGACCCAAAACAGACCTTGCTGACATGACTAGCGTCATATTGATTTCGAAAGATATCAATGGTAAGCCAATCGGTCGTCGTCTGGATCTGAAGCGTGTCCTCGATGTTGGGGACATGGGTTCGGCGATCATGGTCAAGCCATATGACGTGCTCTACGTTCCCAGGACTTACATTGCGGATGTTGACCTGTTCATGGGCCAGTACTTCTACGTCGCCAGAGAAGTCGCAGCGTTCCTGTCCGACTTGAGCACCGTCAAGGCAAATGGTGGAATATAATTTGCCAATTCTTAGAATGCCTTAAGGACAATGTTCAAGATCAAAAGAACAAAAAAGGCCGCCTTTTTCTGTGGCGGCAGGAACTGTTGACACACGCAAAATGCGCAGGTCAGTTCCAATGTACAAAATAGCCCTTTTAGCGATAGCGCTTTATTTAGTTATTGGTCACCTTTTTTGTTTTGGACAGGAACCCGGACCACTTGGCAACCCTTCGTTTTTCAAGCAATCGCCGGATGTTGAAGAGCCTGCCAGCAAGCCTTTTCTGGGTCAGCAGGAAAGGAACATCATGCAGTCACCGCTAACTCTTCCGCCGCCACAGACCCGAATCGGCCCCAAGCTTTTGTTTGAAGGAATGATTAAGAAAAAAGAAGAAGATGTCAGGAAACCTGAGGATCCTTGCCCTGCAAGTGAGCGATTGGCTAGGAAACAGGCTGAGATTGACGTCACCACCTTTTTTAAGAAGAGACCATTGGCTACCTGGGACCTTTTCATACAAAAATTCAGACAGCAATATTCAGGCTGCCCAACATTTGTGAAAAGGGCATATCTCAGGACGGCAAAGGACATGTTTTTCCCGAAGCAAAAAGACCTGTTTGCTCGATAATTGTTAAATACTGGTGAGTTAAGACCTCTAGTTTGGGCAATGGTATAATTTTTCCGGTAAAGCAGTAGCCTAAATTTCCAACTTACAGTTAAAAAATATTGTCAACAAGTATTTTGGATTTAACAGTTATTACTGCTCAGGCTAGATTGAAAAAAATAGAAGGCCCTCAGAAGATTTGTGGAAAAGTTTTAGGAAATGCGGCCTGTCCTGAAGCAGCTCAGTCCGTATCTGGTTATGTGGCATGCCATGGCGTCTTATGGTATGTCCCGGACCTTTGTAGAGATCGTTGTCCGCTAAAGTGTAAATTAAAAATGATCGTTCAACCTCAGGGCTAACGAGACAGCCAATTCTAACTTTGCCTCCTCAACCTGGATGGTTGATATTGAAAAGTATTGCTGGTGGAATTTGAATTTTTTCTTGATTTTGGGTAGTTGATCGGAGAAAATTGATGGTGTTGCTAGTGCCCCACCTGTGAACAGGTTATCAATTACCAACTGGATGCGATGCAACAATTCCTGGTAAATAATTTTTGCATCCAATTTTCGACGGAGGCGACACTAGCATTACCTGAAGCCAATATCAGTATCATTCCCTGAGCCAGACCATTCGGGTTCAGGCATGTCAGCACGATGTTTGCTTGGGAAAACATCGGTGGCAATTATTAATTTGGCTCCTAACCATCTTTGCCAACAAAGCAATTCTATCTAAATCTTAGTATAGAGATGACTGGGAAACCATGTCAACAAAAAAGTGTGCCTAAACGAACATTTTTTTAAAAAAATTGATTTTTGAGTCGTCGTTTTCGTCCATAATCAAGATCAAACCTTAGACCTGCGCGTACATCAGACGCCTTTAAAATCCTGTTTTTCGCAGTTACATAACAAATTCAGTGCCTTCTGAGAACAAGTCTCTCAGGGAAGTAGAGTGTGCAATTACGCGCATGAGGATGATGATCATTCCATGTGGCGCGTATGCTCAACCTCCTTGGAACATTTCGAGTCGCGTGTATGAATGGCTTTGTCTTTTCCTGAACAAGAGACTTGATCATATGCTAATTCGCCGACGCATTGTAATTTCTTTTTCAGCATATCGATGGGACGATTGTAACCAATGCTTTTGAGAGGCACCCTGTTCAGCTTGGCGTTCAATTCATAGAAATCAACTTGATCAAGATCTCTCGTGGGTCGGACAATATACTGAAGTTTCCTTCGGAGTATTTTCATCGAGGAAAGGGCCTGTTCATCATACGCTTGTCGAAAACTCATGTGTTCGCACTCTGAAAAGACGTCTCTGATCAGATTTTGATCAACGTTTTCATACAGCAGGTTTTTGACGAAATGTTGACCTATCACCAGATCGAGGAATCGAAAATCATTTTCCTGAAGTTCAGGAATGAAAATGGTGAACATTGTCAAGTCATTGGTTATCAGCATTCGCCTGCGACCTCCCATTCGGAAAATATCTGCATGACAGTTCCACGGCGAATCGGAACCAAGACCTCGGAAAACTGACAGATCTTTCAATTTCTTAAAGAGGTTGCGTGCGAGTCTCGTTATCATTTTGACGAACCTCAGATTTTGCTGGTTACGAAAATTTATTTCTTTTTGACTTGTTTAATTCGGGCGAGAAATAACATCGTCAAAAAGCAAATAGGGTCAAATCCAATGGTAAGATTCTTCGGGCATATTCGAACCCTAAAAATGATTGACCTCATGAACTGATCTTCAAAAGCGTTCAAACTCGGGATTTTGAGATTTCATGGTGTGGAATCGAGCAAATCTGAGACCTCTTTCATGTTGAGGGTTTGCATTCCGAATTCATGATTTAACAACTTGAAATGTTGGAGAATCTTTTCAAGAAAGACCAGGTTTTTGCCGGTGTTGATACCGAAGTTGTGAGGATGCCACCAAAGGTGAAACAGTAGACCATTACGGGCTGCATGGGTCATGGCCGAAGTTATTCGTTTGAGTCTTAAGTTATCCAGAAAACCCAGAGTTCTCGAATACGGGCGCAGGAATCTGCTTGCTGGAATGTTGTAAGGTTTGGCGCTAGCGATTTCAGCTATTTGATAGGTATGATATCCAGTAAGATTAAGATAGGAATCCAGTAATCGACCAGCCCTCATGAATATACTATACCTCTCATGTCCTCGAGCAGTGTATAAAACACTCGATTCATTGCCTCGATAAGCTGTTATGCCTAACTCCGCCAGGATCGAAATATAATCCGGATTCCACTGATTCCTGGGAAAAACCAGGGAATGGATGCTGAGATTTCTCTGATTTGCGATTTTTATCGCGGCTTCAAGATCAGCTTTAAAGGCCTCTCTATCCTGCCCGGGTTCCATACAGTAATAATGAGAAAAAGTGTGAGTTCCTATTTCCTGACCGACATAACCTTGTATGAGGTCAATTAGTTGTGGAGCAAAATGATATTTTTGATCTAAATTGTCAGACTCCAAAATATAGATATATGGATTGCGAACTGAATCATCATAATGAGGAAGAATTTCAGGAAAGTTTTGCCTCAGATGATCTTGATCCCTAAAAAAGATGAACCCAACCGTAGCCCATGTGGCATGGACACCGAACAATTGAAAAAGCTCAAGTGTATCTTCAATGGCGCATGGCGTTCCTTCCAGATTGGACGAGTAATCAGAAATGGAACGTTTGTCCCGTACTCCCCAGTACAATTCGAAATCTATTGAAATTAAGAAAATACCTTGATTTTTCATTGTCTTAAGACACCCGATCTAATCAAAGAGATAACATTGACAAGCAAATAAAAAGTGACCCCAAAAATCACCGGTGTTTATAGTAATCTTGAAAAAGTCGGTATCCTAAAGCTCCGGGGATTCAGACATTATGATTGCCAAAGAGGATATCAGGAGCTTGATTCCAGGAGATCGGCTTAACTCATACTGAGGCGCCACAGTTGAAGGCTTGATTGCATTATGAAATTTAAGGATATAATTAAAATGCTGACTGAAAGGATCGAGGGGATAGAAGTGGCTGCATTTTGTTCAGATTTGACGAAGTTTACAAATTATCAGTTGACAACAGGCAGGGTAAAATAGAAGGTTGACCCCTGTCCTGGCTTGGAATCCACCCACAGGCTCCCGCCATATCTTTCTACTATCCTGCTGCATATAGCCAGACCAATGCCCGTGCCGCTAGGCTCGGAAATGCCTTGACCACGATCAAACATTCTGAAAATACGCTTTAGATATGGCGGTTCTATACCCATTCCATTGTCACTGACATGAAACTGATTGAAAGACCCCAATTGGACACAACCGACATGAACTTTCAAAGGTTCAGATTTGCGGAATTTGATGGAATTGCCTATAAGATTCTGAAATATTACCAAGAGTTGTGATGCAGGAATACTTACGGACGGCAATTGATCACTACTGATTGAGACTCCTGATTTCTTAACTGAAAAAGCCAGGTTTGATAGGGCTTCATTCAGACAGGCATTAGCGTCTGTAGCATCGGTCGATCCATTGGCGACGCTATACCTTGAATATGACAGAAAGCCTTGAAGCATTGAATCCATCTTCAAAACCAGATCTGTTGCTCTCGTTACATATTCCCCGGCTCTGCCGTTAATCTCATTCCTGGCTAGACGCTCAACAATTTTGAGATAGGCTGCTACGGCTACAAGCGGTTCTCTCAAGTCATGGGCAGCAACGTAAGCAAATTGCTCCAGATCCTGGTTGCTCCTCTGAAGCCTCTCGTTGGTGAGTTCAAGAAATTGCTGAGCTTCTCGGTGAGCTGTGATGTCCCTATTAATGACTCTGGTTCCCAGGAGAACGTTGGAATCACTAACTACAGTGCCGGCGGAGTGTTCCAGCCAACGAACGGCCCCTGATCTGGTGATAATTCGAAACTCACTCTCGTACGATTGGAGATTCATTTCGCTACGGAATTTTTCAGACATCTTGGGCTGATCCTGGGGATGTATTATTTTCAGAAGGAGATCAGGCGTATTGATAAATTCTGATGGTTTGTACCCCGTAATGGCCTCGCATGCGGGAGAAACATGAGTAACCGTGCCCTCCGGGCTGATCCAATATTCCCAAAGGTGGCAACTAGTAACAATGTTGCTCAGAATAATCTCCATATTTTTACTGTTATCTACCATAGGGTTGGACTCCAAATAATCAACATTGTGAACGAATCGGCGGCAAGCCTCTGTTACATCTGATCGATCAGCGTGAGTCGAAATAGTTTTCATGGTTAGAATGTCCTTCTAGTTGGAATTGCTCACAGGTATTTGGTAGACGACTCATGATGTTAATTGCCTTCGGTCTCTTGAATTCCCGGGAATACATACTTTTAATCCAAGACTCGTTGTGCGACACTTAGTATCACCACGCGGGACTTCCACGATACGATTGAGGAATTTCCGCACACCGACTTGAACTGGCATTTATCATTGTCACAATCTTCACGTTTGTTGAAACATTCAAAAATTCCCTTTTTCTTTTGATGCCGATGAACTCTGTCCGCATGCCGTTGAAAGCATTCCGGACAAATTCCATGACTGATTTCCAGGCATGTTTCCAGATCAAGATCAGATAAATTCAAGGTCTTGAACTTATCAATGCTGCACCAGACCACGTGACATTCGATACAAGCGTATAGCATTGCCCCACCTCGACAAGTTTTAGTAAAAATTGTTAACCATTTTCATTTTTAGCAGATGTGAGGCGTGAAACCTTTTTGGTCAATTTCTGCCTAATTCTAGAGAAACACTTATACCGGATTCAAAATTCACCCTACCATTTGTCTGTATTCCCTGAGATTGTCAAATGAACGTAAATGATGAACCGACGAAGCGGCCGGCTTGTACTCGGGGACAATTTTCATCAATGCGCTCAGAGCATCAAATGAATTGACATTTTCAAAGGCTCTTTGCACCAGATCATCTATCATGGAAATCGTCTTTTCCGGCTGACAGGCGATCTGTCTGAAAATTCTTATCTTTTTGTGAGAAGTCGGTATACAGGTTTCCCAGTTGCAGGAAAGTTCCTCAAAGAGCTTTTCTCCAGGTCGCAGCCCGGTGAAAACAACACCTATTTCCTGTTGGCTCTTTCCAGACAACAGTATAAGCTGCTTGGCCAAATCAACGATCTTTACCGGATTCCCCATGTCAAGCATCATTATCTGTCCCGAATCACCAATGGCTGCCGCTTGCAATACAAGGGCCACCGCTTCCGGTATGCTCATGAAATAGCGAGTCACTTCCTCGTGAGTTACGGTTACTGGCCCTCCTTTTTTGATCTGCTCGAGGAAGATCGGAACAACGCTTCCTTCCGAGCCTAAAACATTTCCGAAACGCACAGAAATAA
>CALDNG010000032.1 GCA_937915285.1 uncultured Desulfomonile sp.
CGATTCCGGCGTTGATATGCACTACAGTGCCTCCGGCGAAGTCCATCGCGCCCATTCCACTCAGCCAGCCACCAGGCCCCCAGACCCAATGAGCCACAGGACAATACACCACCGTGATCCAGAGAAACATGAAGATCGCAAATGCGCTGAATTTCATGCGCTCGGCAAATGCGCCTGAGATGAGCGCAGGGGTGATGATGGCAAACATGCACTGGAAAATCATGAAAGTCGTGCCGGGGATGGTCATTGTCTTCGAAGGATCAACCAGGTCGGGGAACAAATCAGACCCTATGCCGCTCAACCCGATATAGTTAAGCCCACCAATTAAACCACCCCATGCGTCAGGAGCAAAAGAGATGCTGAATCCGTAAAAAAGCCATATGATTGACGCCAGACCCATTACAAAAAAACTGTGCATCATCGTCGACAAAACGTTCTTCGAACGGGTCATGCCTCCGTAAAACATCGCCAACCCCGGAGTCATCAATAGGACTAATGCAGAAGATACCAATACCCATGCGTTGTCAGCCTGATTCATTTTGTTTTAACCTCCATAACTATTTTTGATCCACATCGGCTTTCTGGAAATTCGAATCAGATTTCGATCCGGTGTTTAACCGGCCCTCCAAGAGCCAGGCAGTTTTGCGGATTGCTGAATTCCTGAAGTTGACCGTAGTAGAGCAATGAAGGCGCCAACGGGCTTTTTTAGAAGAACGACTTCCCAATAGGTTGAAAATCTTGAAATAATCCAGGCATACAAGAAGATGGCATAGCTACATAAAGGAAAATGAGTATTACCAAAATGTAGCTATTTTAAAAAAAGATTACTTTATAGTACGGAAACGCTTGGGCTCGATCTGGTGTTTCTTGACTCTTAATCCGATCACGCGTTCGCTGATGCCGAGGGCACGCGCGGCCTTCGCCTTGTTACCTCCGGCCGTCTTCAGAGCGTCCACGAGAAGCTCTCTTTCCATGCTGTCCAAAGTGATATCCAGTGCGCCGCTCTGGGTGGTGCCGCTGGCTTGAGCGGTCTGTAGTGTGGGGGGTAAGTGGTGGGAATATATGACCTTGTCTGAACTCAACAATACAGCGCGTTCCATGCAATTTTCGAGTTCTCTGACATTTCCTGGCCAGTGATAGCTCATGAGCATGTCTATGGCTGGAGTTGATATCCTGACTACCTCTTTCATGTTTGCTTTGCTGAATTTCTCCACAAAATAATCGGCTAGCAACGGAATGTCTGTCTTTCTCTCACGTAGAGGAGGCACATGAATGGGAAATACATTGAGTCTGTAGTACAAATCTTCCCGGAACCTGTTTTCCTTGATGAGTTGTTCCAGATCACGGTTTGTGGCAGTGATTATTCTGACGTCCGTCTTGATGGTGGTAGAACCGCCAACCCTCTCAAATTCTCGCTCCTGAAGGACCCTTAGCAGTTTTATCTGAGTTGTTGGTGACAGGTCTCCTATTTCGTCCAGGAATATTGTGCCGCCATGGGCAAGTTCAAATCTTCCTTTTCTTGTCGCTATAGCGCCTGTAAAAGCGCCTCGTTCGTGTCCGAACAATTCGCTTTCAACGACACTTTCCGGGAGGGCTCCGCAGTTCACCTTTATGAAGGACGCGGATGAACGTGTGCTGTTGAAATGAATTGCATGAGCTACCAGTTCCTTGCCTGTGCCGCTTTCACCCCTGATTAGAACGGTCGCGTCACTTCTTGATACTTGAGCGATGAGGTCGTAGACGACCTGCATTGTCTTTGACTTACCAACTATATTTGAGGGTCTGAATCGATCTTTTAGCTGCCTTTGCAGTCTGAAATTCTCTTCTAGCAGCCTATGCCTTTCTTCCTGGGCCGATTGACGTAACCTGACTGCCTGCGAAATCATTGAGGCGATTATCGACAATAACCGGACATCCTCTTCAAAAGAAACGCCCTCTTCAAAAAGTCTGTCAGCGCTCAGCGCGCCGATCACTTCGTTACCCAGTTTTATTGGGACGCAAATGAATGAGACGTCTTTTTTGTCCAGTCCCTTCCTGGCGCCGGTCCTGTCCAGAAACAGGGGTTCCTCTGATATGTGCGGGACCACCGCAGGTTCTCCGGTCTCAACGACCTTTCCGGTAACGCCTTCACCAGGCCTGTATCTGCCCCGCTCCTTCTGCGCCTCTGAAAGACCTTGAGCCGCCTCGATCATTATCTCGCCGGATTCTCGGTTCAGCAGCGTGATTGTGCCTCTCTCCATTCCCATGAGTGTAGACATCGCATGCAGCACCGGGCCCACAACGTGACTCAAATCCATGCTCTCATCGAGAACCTGACTTATCTCGAAAAGGAGCAAAAGCTCTGTAACCTCTCTCTTAACAAGCGATTTAGATTTCACATTCCCCATCAGAAACACCATCGATCAAAATTGGAATAAAGATCCTAGGGTCAAAAGTTACCAAACTGTATGATATAGGCGCGCATTTGTCAAAAAGCTTTTCTGGTAAGACTATTTAGGCAGTTAGCTGCTATTTCACCCAAAAATGTGGACTTCCGGCGAAAAAACGCGAACCTGTAGCCGGATACTGGGTTGCCATAAGCTTCAAAGGCCTATATCCTATAGTTGGTACAAAGATTGTTTTTATGTATGTAACTATTTCAAAAATAAACATTTCCATGGCTGAGCCTACTTCGGCTGCTATTGTTAAATATGCTGGTTCGCGAGTCTGAACAGTCAGGGAAAAATTTCAAATATAACAGTCTGTTTTTATGGTATTATGAAGAGACTCACATTGAGAGATGTTTGATGACACATCGCATCAACAAAAAATACTTAACAATCCTGTTAATCATACTTGCTTCCATAGGGAAATGCGGCTTTGCATTCTGTAGCTCAGAGCCGTCTACGGCTATGGTTAGGGCTGACTCAATTTTTTTGGAGGGCAAGAAGCTTTGTGATTCTGATGACCTGGAGAAAGCCCTCACAAAGTGGAAACCATTGTTGACAGATGATCTGTATGGCCCGGTTATTCATCTAGTTTCTGCTTCAAAACATATCTCTCGTGGACAATTTTCTTTGGCCGAGACGTCGATACGTGAATTCATGAAAAGACATCCGTCCACACCTTACAGGGATATGGCTTTATCTATGCTGATTGATTCGCAGGTGGAGCAGGGAAAAGCTGAAGCGGCCAGAGTCATCCAGACCCGTATGGATAAATCAGCGGACTCAGAAAAGCCTGCTCTTATAGAGAAGCTTGCAAGACTAGACATAAAGTCGGGAAATTATGCAGCCGCAGCCAAGAGGCTACAGAAGTTGACCATCGACTATCCCGCTTCAGTGGAGGGTTTGCGCGCCGCAGAATCTCTTTCTGAAATGGTTTCACATCGCAGGATTCAGGCGCAGCAGTTGACTGAAACAGATGAGCGCACCAGAGCAGGCAATTTGTTTCAGGCTGGTAAGTTTGATCTCGCTGTGGAGTCGTACAGGCGTCTTCTGACCAAGCATCCTGATGACAAGAACATTAGGCTGAAACTTGCACGCAGTCTATACAAGAATCGGGACAATCAGGAAGCTGTCAAAATGCTGCAGAATTTCCTAAACGGCAAGGTAAGCGCAGAAGAGCGGACGGAGGCGCAATACCTTCTCAGCCTGATTTACTGGAGGATGGACAGAGATAGTCAGTTTGAGAGTTCATGCAGGAGCATTCTGGAAAAGGGGACGCCAAAATTCAAGAAGCGGGTCACGGCAAACCTGGCCGCATTCCATTTCGAGAGAGGAAATTTCGCCAAGGCTGAGGAGTTTTACAACAAACTTCTTTCTGAAACAACAGATACGCTTGTCAAAGCTGATATAACCTGGAAACTGGCATGGATCAGGTATAGGACCGAACGTTTCAAAGAGGCGGCTAATCTTTTCTCTCAAACCCGAAAGTTGTCCTCGAATGGCAAGCTTGTAAATCCTTCAAAGTATTGGGAAGCACGTTCGCTTGCCCGGACGGGCCTTACTGAAGCTGCAGAAAAGCTCTATCGTGAACTTTTGCCGGTGAGGCGCAACGACTATTATGCCATTGAAGCAGCAAAAGCCCTTGGAGTAAACGAATCGCGCCTGAAGGCCGGCTCCTCTGAATCTGCTTCCTTGCCGGACATCAGCCTGACTTCTTCCCAAATGAACATAAGGGAGGTCAAGGCCGCTCTCAAGCTAATGGACGTGGATTTGCCGGAACTGGCTTTAGCCAATTTACGTGCCTTACCTAAAAATATTCGTGACGCCCCACCGGTAGCTCTGCTCATGGCTGCCGCAGCCCACAATTGTCAATTCTACGGATTAGCGTACGACATAATACTCGACCGGTTCGGACAGATGGTGGACGACCCCCCGGAGTCTTCACCTTCAGACTTCATGAGTCTTGCCTATCCCAAGGCTCATTTTCCGCATACTCTTAGGCAGGCAGCCCTACATTCGGTTGATCCCTATCTCGTGTGGTCAATAATGCGCCAGGAGAGTCGTTATGATTCTGCGGCAGTATCTCCGGCGGGCGCTATCGGTTTGATGCAGGTTACACCGGATACAGCAAGGAAACTCCCTTATTTCAAGTCAAGGAGCAACTCGTCTCTAATAGGCGACTTGCTGGAGCCTCGTAGAAACATTTCGACCGGCATAGAAATTCTTGCCAACAACCTGCGTTCTTTTGACGGAAACATAGTCTTGGCTATTGCGTCTAGATCGGAAGAGCGTCGTGTAGGGAAAGAGTGTAGATCTCGGTGGTC
>CALDNG010000033.1 GCA_937915285.1 uncultured Desulfomonile sp.
TGGAGAAGGAACTCAGATTCGCTATTCGTGAAGGCGGAAGAACCGTCGGCGCAGGTGTCGTCTCGGAAGTTATTGAATAGTCCCTTAAAACGGCGAATAACTGAGGAACGACCTGTAGTCGATAGAGGATCATCATGAGAGATATAATCACGTTGTCTTGCACTGAGTGCAAGCGCAAGAATTATACTACTACCAAGAATAAGAAGAGCACCCCGGACAAGTTGCAGTTCAAGAAGTACTGCAGTTTCTGTAGGACTCACACGGTTCATAAGGAAACCAAGTAGTCCGGGAACTCTTTTTCGCTAGGCCAGTAGCTCAACGGCTAGAGCACCGGTCTCCAAAACCGGGGGTTGGGGGTTCGAATCCCTTCTGGCCTGCCACAAATCTTGGTATATAACGAAAATTTTTGGGACCGGAAGATTAAATGATGGAAAAACTGAAACTATACCTCGAACAATCAATTCAATTCTTCCGGGAAGTGAAGGTCGAGCTACAAAAAGTTACCTTCCCGACACGTCAGGAAACAGTTGGCTCAACCATAGTCGTACTGGCGCTCACTGTGATAATGGCTGTTTATCTGGGATTCAGCGACTGGGCGCTTTCCCGCATCGTAAAGGCGCTTTTGCAGGTCTAATGGTGTCACGGAACGTATCAACTGCCAAGGAGGCTGGACCGTGGCTTTAAGATGGTATGTGGTCCATACTTATTCGGGATACGAAAACAAAGTCAAAGCCGCTCTTGAGGAGAAGGTTAGACAACTAGGCCTTGAGGACAGGATTACTGACGTTCTCATTCCTTCGGAGTCTGTTGTGGAGCTTGTCAAGGGCGAGAGGAAGACTTCCAATCGTAAGTTTTTTCCCGGTTATATTCTGGTCCGGATGGAACTGGATGATACCACGTGGCATCATGTCAAGAGCACCCCAAAGGTAACCGGCTTTATTGGATCCCGAACAGAGCCTGCCGTCATTCCGGATTCGGAGGTAGAGGGCATCAAGACTCAGATGGCTGAGGGCAAGGAGAAGCCGAAGCCCAAGTATTCCTTTGAAAAAGGGGATTCAGTCAGGGTCGTGGATGGTCCTTTCATCAATTTTAACGGAACAGTAGAGGAAGTCCGGCCTGACAAAGGGAAACTTCGCGTGTTGGTCAGCATCTTTGGCAGACCTACTCCGGTTGAGCTAGATTTTATTCAGGTAAGCAAGAATTAAATAGGGCCTAAGAGCCGTTCATAGGGAACTCTCCAAGTCGTAGGATTAGGCTGGTCCTCGTTGGTTGTCCCCACAGGGAGATCATTTATGGCAAAAAAGATAACAGCTTATGTCAAACTTCAGATTACCGGTGGCGAGGCTAAACCCTCACCCCCTGTTGGACCAGCTCTCGGCCAGCACGGCGTCAACATCATGGAATTCTGCAAGTCATTCAACGCTCAGACTCAGGGCCAGCAGGGTGTCATTATTCCGGTACTAATCACGATCTATTCGGATAGATCGTTCAGTTTCGTTCTCAAGACTCCCCCTGCCTCCTACCTTATCAAGAAGGCGGCGGGGATAGAGCGCGGCTCTGCTGCTCCCAACAGGGACAAGGTGGGAAAGCTCAAAATGAGCCAGATCGAAGAAATAGCCAAGACCAAGATGCCCGATCTGAACGCCAAGGACCTTCCAGGCGCGGTCAGGATCATATCTGGCACTGCTCGCAGCCTTGGGATCGATATCGAATAGAGGACTAACATGGCAGTTGTTGCAAAGAAAAAAATCGAAGCAAGAGCCAAAGTCGACAGGGCTCGTAAATATGGTCTTCAGGATGGAGTTGAGGCGGTTCTGTCCACATCCTACGCTAAGTTTGACGAATCTGTCGATGTAGCCATCAAGCTTGGAGTTGATCCAAGGCATGCTGATCAAATGGTCAGGGGCACATGCATCCTACCGCATGGCACCGGAAAGACTGTTAGAGTATTGGTATTCGCCAAGGGTGAAAAGGAAAAGGAAGCCTTAGACGCTGGCGCCGACCATGTGGGCGCCGATGAATTGGCCAAACAGATTCAGGATGGGTGGCTTGATTTTGACAAGACTGTTGCCACACCGGACATGATGGGTGTGGTCGGCAAGCTTGGAAAAATTCTGGGACCTCGAGGAATGATGCCAAACCCCAAGGTCGGCACAGTTACCTTTGACGTCGCCAAGGCCGTCAACGAACTCAAAGGCGGTAAGGTTGAATTTCGCGTTGAAAAGGCCGGTATTGTTCACGTTCCTGTCGGGAGAGTCTCTTTTGGACCCGACAAGCTTCTGGATAATATCAAGGCTTTGATAGATAGTATCATCCGTTTGAAACCGTCTGCATCCAAAGGGGTCTACCTTAAAGGAATGTCTCTGTCGACAACGATGGGGCCAGGCCTGAGGCTGGACGCCCAGGAATTAAGAAACCTGGCTAAATAGTGTTTTAACTATTATTCACAGGAGTCGCCATAGATCATTTTTTAGGTTGTTATCAACATCGAGCCGTGTCGAAAACAGCAGGCGCGCCCTTGGGCGCTTAATCGAGGCCAGCCTAGACAGGCGCTAGTAGGTTCTTGTTTTGGACTTTTGCCTTTATTTCCTCGATTTGTTGTTTCCCTCGGCCAGAAAGGGGAAAGCCTAAGCTTGAAAAGAGAAGACAAAGAGAAACAGGTTGCTTGGCTTCGTGAGCAATTTCAGGGTGTGCGAGCGCTTTTTCTCACTGATTTTCAGGGTCTCACCGTCGCTGAGATGAACGATCTCAGGACTCAGCTCCGTCAGCGTGGTATAAGCTTCAAGGTTATGAAGAATACCTTGGTGCGCCTTGCCTACAAGGATACCGGTGTAGAAGTGATCGGAGATGACCTTGTCGGCCCCAGGGCCGCCGCGTGGACCCATTCAGATGAGAACGTTCCTGCCATGGCTAAGATCCTCGTGGACTTTGCCAAGGGCCACCCTAAAATGGGACTGGTTCGCGGGGCGCTCGACGGCAAGATAGTTGAGCCCTCTGACCTGGAAGTTCTGTCCAAGCTGCCCTCGAAAGAGGAGTTGCTGTCCAAGCTGCTAGGGACATTGAATGCTCCGGTGGGCGCTTTTGTGAGCGTCCTGGCCGCCGTGCCCAGATCTTTTCTTAACGCTCTCAAAGCTATTGAAGAGAAAAAAGCAGATTCCGGTGAGGCTTCGGTTTCATAGGGGTCTCTTGCAAATTTGAAAAACATACATTCAAGCAAATCGTGGAGGATATCATGGCAGAAGTTACCAAAGAGGACGTAAAAGAATTTATCCGTAACATGTCAGTCCTGGAACTGAGCAAACTGGTAAAAGAACTGGAAGAAGAGTTCGGGGTATCTGCAGCGGCGCCCGTGGCTGTTGCCGCTTTTGGAGCGGCGGCGGCCGGTGGAGAAGCAGCCCCGGTTGAGGAAAAAACCGAATTCGACGTGATCTTG
>CALDNG010000034.1 GCA_937915285.1 uncultured Desulfomonile sp.
ATGCGAGAGTCAGGCCAATTTTGAATCCATGGCGCCGCCGCATTTCGGCGATGTCTACAAGAGATCGTGCATACCGGTATCAATGAGGTAAAGTTCTGAAATTTGGCATGGCTGGAAGGAATGAATGTGCTGACAGAGCGGGCCCGGAACCCGCACATTGGGAAACCAGAGAGGTAGTTAGAACGGCGGTGGTGTTTTTGGAACTAGGTCCGTACATGGAACGGACGGTCGCTTAGTGAAAGCGCCGTCCTCTTTCAATATCCATCTATTCTGATAATTGTTCATCTCAGGTTAATATACTATGAAAAGATAACGCTCATTCGCTAAAGATTACGTGAGAAATTACGATTCCACGTTAACTCCCCTCTTGTGCTCTTGAAGGAGTGGTCATGTTTGGACACATGCAGGCTTTGCAGGTCAGAGATCAGCCTCCTATCCTCTTGGCTGTCTTATGCGGAAATCTCGATTTAACAAGAGATTCGGCCTCTGATCCAGGAATCACATAAACGGTCTCCTTTTTCGCTCGCATCTTCTTGATTGTACGATCCAGATATTGTCTTGTGTCGGTAAGATATTCGCCAATGTTCTCCTTTCCGGCAGGGCATACAGCAACGCAACGATCACATCTGGTCTGAGGACAAATCGATAGATTTTGCCACATTGAGATCGTCTCGGCGTCAGTCATACGCCGGCGATAATCCTTGAAGGACGGACTGTCAGTCAGATATCTAACCCAGTCGAGAAAACCAGCTGAACGCTCTCGATAGTTGTGCGTGAAACAAGGCTTGAAATCGAAGGTACCGTCAGCCTTAATGGCCCCGGTAGGACAGACTACCACGCAAAGCTTGCAGCTGATGCAAGGATTATATTCAATTGCTACATTGTATTTGGAAAAATCCGCCGCAACTAGAATAGTGCAAAAAACAATGTTGGAGCCAAAAAGCGGATGCAATACGAGCCTGTTGAGACCCATTTGCCCCAGACCCGCTTCTACCGCTATCGGCTTATCTGAGGCGATAAAAGTGTTCCCAGGCCAACGATCCACCTCATAAGGGAAACCCGCCGACAGGTTTAGAGCCGCCACTCCCATGGCCTGAAGATGTTTGACTACTTGTCTGCCCGAACTGTTGGCATGCTCCCACACATGCGAAAACTCAAGGCTCGTTAAAGAATGGCAGGATGTTCGTAATGGTTCCCGGTTAAGCCTGAACGCAAGACTTATAATTGACTTGGTTAGAGGGAAAGCTTCAAGAATTCCCTCCTTTTGTCCGCCTAATGCAGTCCTGTCAATCTCCACAAATCCAACGTCATCTGCGCCATTTTTCAAACATAGATCGCGAATATCTTCATAATTCAGTATCGTTTCGGTTCTTGGTGTCGAGATCTTGTCCAGTTCTTCGTAAAACCATTTAACATCCGGATGATTTCCATTAATCATGTATTGCCCTCCTTTAGAATCATCGTCCGCTGGCTTTGTTGCCCCGTAATGTCATGCAAGTGCTGCTGACCTTTGCCACCAAAGATTCTTTGGTGTCGAGGATCTCGCATTCAGTCATACCTACAGTCTTGCCCCGCTTCACAAGTCTGGCTACTGACTTGAGTTTTCCAGTCCAGAAAGGTTTTAGAAAATTGATTTTTAGTTCCAGTGTAGTAAAGGATTCTCCCTCTCCTAGAGTAGTGGCATACACCGCTCCCATGGACAGATCGGCCAGATCACACAGAACTCCCCCGTGCAATGTGCCCATAGGGTTTGCGTGTTGCGGGCCCGCCTCAAATTCCATAACCACTTCTCCATATTTCATCGATACCAGAGAGAAGCCAAGCAAGTCAGCTATTGGCGTGGGAGGCATAGTTGCAGTGCAAAACCTTTCGGCGCTATTCTCAGTTTTTTCGTCGGGAGTGTTAAGATTCATTTGTTCTTCCCCATATTAGATGTATATACATAAAAGGACGCAAAAAAATTTACTTGCGCATCATCAAACTCATGCGTTCCAACACGGACGTCCAATTCTCCGGACCAATTTTGGAGACGATTTCCGCCTGGGCAGCTTTCCAGAGAGGATACGCCTGTTTTAATGCTTCATGTCCTGACTGCGTGAGAGAGATTTTGCGCCAACGATGATCTTCGCCAGCTTCGGTCTCTACCAATCCCTTCTTTTCCAAAAGGCTGACATTTCTGCTCAACGTGGTTTGATCCATCCCAACAGCTTCAGACAGGCGCTTGAAGGATGTAGGGCCCAGCACTCTTATGGCCGTCATAAGCGTCATTTGGGTAACTCGTAGGCCGGTAGGCCTCAGTGATCTATCATAAAATTGGGTTATGAATCTTGTGGTTTTACGCATATTGAAACAAACGCAGGTTCGACCCATATCTCTTGCGAGATTCATGTCGATCCAATCCTTGGGCTCTACTGGACTGTCCTGTTTCATTGGTGAAGTCATGAGAAGTTCTTATCTTAACATTATTGTTATTTTCAGATATATGTATATGCATCTCTATATCTATTGTCAAGGATTAGTCCTTAATTGTGGTTTCCCTTTAGAGAATTATTTTACCAGGCTCGAGTCATTTTGTACGTTTCTTGTATTATATTGCTGGTTCCAAAGGCCATACATCCTTAATGTCCTCTTCGGGGAATGGGAGAAAAGCCCTCGCCTTTAGGCGAAGACTTCAGTAGACTTGCGGTATTATGAAAAACTATCGCAAGACACCACACGCTGTATATTACATCAAGTTTCATCTAGTATGGAGGATATTACGATGGTTGCAGTTAAGGGGTACACCCGTGGTCGCTTTTGGATGTTTGGTATCATTCTATTCTTGGCGGGTTGTAGCACTTCTATTCATGCAGGAGACGCG
>CALDNG010000035.1 GCA_937915285.1 uncultured Desulfomonile sp.
TACGAGCTTGGTGAGCAATGGCGCCAGACTATGGCCGGTCTGTTTAGCGTGTTGATGGAGCATCTTTCAGGGATGAAGGTCGCAAGGAGTTTTGGAGCTGAAGAGCGTCACATCAGGAGTTTCTGTTCATTAAGCTCTAACCTTGAGCAGCAGGCAAACCGTTTTGCGACCATCCTCTCTTCGACCGGGATGTATTATCAGATCGGAGGGGTGGTGGTGGTGAGTGTCTTCTTTTATATTGGAATTCAGGTATTGGAAATACCGGTCTCCAGACTTTTGATAATGCTTTTCCTTTTCGCAGGGCTTGTGCCGATGTTTTCCTGGATGCAAAGAGCGTGGCAGGGGACACTTAACATGCTTCCGGCATACAGGGCCGTCCTGGAAATGCAGAATCAGTTCATGGAAGCAAAAGAGCCTGAAATAGAGAGTGGAGCCGATCCGATCAACCTTAAGGAGGGAATCGAATTCAGGAATGTGTCGTTCAGATATGACCTGGGCGATCCTGGATTCGTCCTGAATCATCTCGACTTATACATACGTGCTCGAGAGACCACGGTCATTCTTGGGCCTTCCGGTGGGGGAAAAAGTACCTTCGCCGACCTGCTGATAGGGCTTTTAACCCCTGAAACGGGAAGTATTCTTGTTGACGGGATTCCTCTCGACGGTAGCATGCTGCATTCTTGGCGCAAATCAGTCGGTTACGTCCCTCAGGAGAGCATTCTGTTCCACGAGACACTCAAGGCAAACATGCAATGGGCTGCCCCTGAGAGTTCGGATCGTGACATCTGGAAAGCCCTGGAAATGGCCTCAGCCGATGACTTTGTTAAAAGGCTCCCGGAAGGGTTGGACACAATCATGGGTGATCGAGGGGTGAGACTGTCAGGAGGGCAGAGGCAGCGGATATCGCTTGCGAGGGCTCTGCTCAGGAAGCCGGCGCTGTTGTTGCTAGATGAAGCGACCAGCAGTCTGGACAATGAAAACGAGCAGCGGATCATTCACGCTCTGCAGGAATTACGGGGCCAGATGACCGTGGTGTTCATATCCCACAGGAAATCAGTGGTTGATTGCTCGGATAGGGTAGTTATGATCGAGGGAGGTAGGGCCGTACCCCAAAATGATAATGAGGCCCACAACTCATGATTCGACAAGACTGCATTTTTTAAATAATCAGCTCCCAGGAACCAGGTAACCAGGAGAAAGCCAGAGTGAGTTAAAGCCCATACGTTTTAACTTGAAATGGCATTTTCACTTTGCCGTGAAAATCGAGCGTCAGCAACCCAGAAAACGATCTTGTAACATGCTGATAATTCTCGTGCTTTTGGTGGAGGCGGTGGGAATCGAAACTGGCGCTATAAAGGTTAAGGTGTTGTAATCAGGCCATTTGTTAAACAAAAAGTTGTCAGCAAATTGTCAGTAAATCGGCTTAAAACATGTCTTTACACCCTGAAGGTAACTTTACATGTTTTAAAAATCCACGCTTTATAACTCATTATATTTTTGCATCATGTGGCAAAGCCCTTCCAGAAAGGTATATGACATTTTACGGCGTCACTGATCACTTCAGTGTCAAGATTGCATTAACAAGTTTTTTGGACCGGGCGTGACCCTAATATAGTCGAGTGGAATTAATACTAACCATACCATGTGTTTATGTCTGATCGTACGAGCCTAATAATGGCTTGTATTAATAATGATAACATTATCAAATACTTCCTGTTTGTAATAAATTTTGGGTAGGTCCCATTTTTAGATTGTTTCAGTCGGCTCATTGTGATACCAATTTACTAAGATAACCTTCTTTTAAAGTAAAATTCTCGGGGGATTGCGCCGCCAGTCCGGTTTGCGGCGATGTCACGGCGCACTGGGCTTGAATTTTGTTATAAGACCCTCTTTTGCCCGTGACGCAACCTATTATTCAGAAAAGCCCTACTCGTTCCGGAAAATTGGTCCGTTCATTTCGGTATTGGCGCCTGTATAGCTGTGTCCTGCAGGCCCAAAGATCAAATAATACGGTCAGGAATTCACCATGAACCCTCTAATGGCTCGAGCTGCGCTTTTGTCACTAAGCCTTTATTTCATTTCAGGAACATGTTGTTCCGTGTTTGCCTGGGAGTTTTCCATGAATGGCGTGCTGACATGGAAGTACAAGTCATTCTCCCAACTTGGCTCGCAGGGGTTTTTTGGTCCATTTGACAGTGACGCGAGCGGTCCTGGGCCGTCCAATTATGGAGGATCTATCGGTAGCGCTGCCTCGATGAACGGTTGGTTGGGACATGAAATGCAGTCCATGCCGACTGGTGTTGAATGGTTTATAACCAACCACGCTACGGACCCTACCATCAGGGATTATGGCGAGATCTCCTCTGGCTCTGACCTCTCGCTCGCTACGCTTTATATGACAATTTACCCTGAGATACGCCTTAATGAAGCCCTTAGGATAAGGGGCTCATACAGGATAGGCTCATGGGAAACACCATATGCGAACGTAAGCGCCGGGACCATGGTGAGATCGGAGTATCCTGAGGGAATGGCTCCGGGTGTGTTGAGATCTATTTCACCGGGTTACTGGGAAACCTTGTGGGCGTCGTTGCAGACCCCCTGGGGTATAGTGGTATTCGGGAAGAGACCTGCTCCTTTTGGAATGGGATTGATATTTGATGGAGTCGATAACGCCGATGGTGTCGGGATCCTGATCATGACAAGTTATGGACCGTTCCGTTTTGGAATAGGGGCAGTCCCATGGATACTGGGAAGTCCCTATTACTTCACTTTGTCCGATAAGAATGCCGCTCGGCAATATGACACAAGCGCTGGCATGACTTATGATTCAGGGCCAATTTCCGCAGGCATGGGCGGCAGGGTCTGGAAATTTCACACAGGCCCGGAGTCAGCCACCTACCAGGGAACGGATGGCGCCACTCCAACTGGCAGATACGCTATAATTCCCACCGACACCGTGATTACGGACGGGACCATCTACCTGAAATATTTTAACGGCAGGTTTTTTCTGAACGCTGAAGCGGCCTGGGGCTATGAGATCACAAGGCGCCAGAGGTGGCTGGCTTCGGACCCAGGTGTCAGCCAGGGGAAAAGTCGTTTTGCCTCCAATTATGTCGAACACTGGAGGACGGCGGTTGAAGCCGGGGCATGCGTTGGGCCTGCCAAGATTACCATGCTGTGGTCTCTCATTCCCGGTTTTGACAGGAGGCACGGTGTCAGGATAGACAGGCAGTCCTACCCCCCGCTCAATGTCGCTACCGGTCTGACAAATGTCACCATGTTCAGGAACTATAGCCTCATCCTGTCATATACATACGGTTCCGGAAATTATTCAATCACTCCTGACAGCAGAAACGGTTACATGACCGACGCTAACATACTGGGCATGAGACTGGATTACGCAGTTGCAGCTAACCTTAACATCTTTGCCACGGCCTTTACGGCCAACCGTGTCTCTCACGGCTATGGACAGGGATATATAAGGCCTCAATACTATTATAATACTACCGAACCGCCAGCGTCGCGTTTCACCGGGAGGGTTGAATTCGTGGAGACGGATAATTACGACAGCCCGTCCCCATCGATTCCTGACAGCAGTCTGGGTTACGAGTTCGACTGGGGATTTGCATGGAAACTCATGGAAAAATATACCCTGAACGCGACCTTTGGGGTTTGGAAACCGGGTGGCTGGTTTAGTTACGCCTGTATCGACAGGTCGGTAGCCAACTGGAAGAGTCCTGATTCGTCCAATAATTTTGGTGTAAGACCTGGTAAGTCTATTGATCCGGTGTTCGCGATGGAGATCAAGCTCGAAGTTGAATACTAGGAAACATTTTTTTGTCGGGGGCATGATATGGCTGAATCAAGGGTAGGATATCGAAATGACAGATGTAACAACTAATGCTGGAGATCACGGCGGTGAAATTGCCGAGCTTCGGAAGCGTATCGAACACTTGGAACGTTCCGAGAAGAAAGCCCGTGACAGGTCTGACTATCTGCAAGGCATACTGGACTGTTTGCCTGTGATTGTAACCTCCTGGGGATTGGGCGGCATTCTAAATTATGCCAACCAGACTTTCCTGAATGAATCAGGATTTAGGCTGGAAGACGTCATAGGTCGCAACTTTCTTGATCTCTACCCTCCACAGGAGATGGAACGCATTTCACAAATCTACCATAACCTTCTCCAACAACCGGATGGATCTTTTTTTAAGAGTAAGTTAAACGGAATTACCAAGAATGGAGAATGGGTGGTTGTTGAAGGGACGATCGTCAAGAAAACGTCGGCTCCGATTCATGGGTTTGTGGGATGTTCTGTCAACGTGACAGAAAAAGCCATGGTTGAAATTGACTATAGGGAATCCGTGGAAGCCATGGCGACAATTTTCAACAACGTCCAGGACGCTCTGCTTATTCATGATAAATCCGGAATGTTAATTCAGGTAAATCAAAGACTTATCGAAATGTTGGGCGTAGATAGACTGATCTGGGTGAAAGATTCTTCCTCAATAAATGCCTATGACTATTACTCGCCGGAGGATAACTCGTTTGATTTACGAGATGTGTGGGATGATGTCCTTAAAGGGGATGTAAAGCAGCTAGAGTATCGTATTAGACGTCAAACTGATGGAACGGTATTTGATGTAGAAGTTTTCATGCGATCTATTCGGTTGAAAGGCCAAGACCACATACTGGCAACAGTAAAGGACATCACCGAAAAGAAGCGAGTAATGGATGAGCTACAAAGGGCCCTTGGCCTGGCGCAGCAGTTACGAATCCGAGCTGAAGAGGCCAGTCAGACCAAGAGTAAATTCCTTGCCAATATGAGTCACGAATTGAGAACGCCGCTTAATGCCATCCTGGGTTTTTCTGAGCTTCTGGAAGGCCGTTATTATGGAGAGATCAATGACAAGCAGTCATCCTACCTGAGAGCCATTTATACCTCCGGAGAACATCTGCTTCAATTGATCAACGATATCCTGGATATAGCAAAAGTCGAAGCCGGTAAGATGGAAATGTTTCCCTCGCGCATCGACTTAAGTCAATTGCTCCAAAACAGTATCTCCATGATCAAGGAGACAGCTTATAAAAGGGGCCTGAAACTTGAACATCAGATAGCGGGAGTTTTATGTGAACAGAACATTTGGGCTGACGAAGTGAGACTAAAACAGATCGTGATGAATCTGTTGTCCAATGCGGTGAAATTCACCCCGTCGGGCGGTACGGTCACACTGGAGGCCGTCATGTTGGACCAGGAGATCAGATTACGGGTGATGGACACCGGCATAGGCATTAAAGCGGAAGATCAGGCACGGATATTCGAGGAATTCGAACAGGTTGATTCATCATTCTCCAGGCAGCAGCAGGGAACCGGACTGGGGTTGTCTCTGACACGAAAGCTTGTCGAATTACATGGAGGAAGAATCTGGCTTGAAAGCGAGGGAGAAAATAAGGGCAGCATTTTTACTATTGAAATCCCCTATGTTCAGGCCGGCCCGAAACTGGTCCAAGACTTCCCTGGAAGGGGGATGTTGGGCACACTGACCCCATTCGCCGACATGGAGGTCCAGGACAATGTCGATGATAGACCTCTGGTGCTTGTAGTTGAAGATAATTCAGCCAACATGAAACTGACAACAACCCTCCTCGATATAGGGGGCTATAAGGCAATACCAGCGTTCACATCAGAGGAGGCCTTCAACATTCTGAAACAGCATCATCCCGCCCTGATATTGATGGATATATCCCTCCCGGGTATGGACGGGCTCACTGCCACTCAACGAATTAAAAATGACCCCTCCACCGCAGATATTCCGGTAGTAGCCCTAACCGCCCACGCCATGAAGGATGACGAAACCCGCGCGTTGGAAGTGGGGTGTGACGCCTATCTCCTCAAGCCTGTGGATACACGTCAGTTCTACAGGACACTCTCGGAAATCGTCCATAAGAGCCATCTACTTCGAGCGGAGTCCGGAATTGAGCAACATCACAGGTTGCAGATGGACTGAGGAAAGCTATAATTAATTTATTAAGCCCCAATCTGCTGACAACTAATTGGGGCTAGTATCTTAAGTAGTTCAATAATTTCCTGGTGGAGGCGGCGGGAATCGAAC
>CALDNG010000036.1 GCA_937915285.1 uncultured Desulfomonile sp.
CCACCGAGATCTACACTCTTTCCCTACACGACGCTCTTCCGATCTAATCTGGATACAACCCGGTATTGAAAGCCTCCACTCAGAGGTCCTCAAGCTCATAAACAAGGGTTCACAGAGCTGGCAAAACATACAGATTCTCAAATGGACTTCACAGTTCGGCATACGCTGTAGCTGGATACTCATGCACGGTTTTCCGGGAGAGGATGATCACTGGTATGAGGAGATGGCTGAATGGCTCCCCAGCCTCTTTCATCTTCAGGCGCCTCGAAGCCTCACCAGGGTGAGATATGTCAGATTCAGCCATTATCATTCCGATCCACAAAAGTTTGGACTCAATTTAAGCCCGGCAAAACCTTTCTCCATGGTTTACCCTATCGCTGAGACTGATCTCGCCGATCTGGTATTTTATTTTGATGAAGAAGAGCAGCTAAGGCGACAGCAGGCCCCATTTCTGTCAGAATTCATAATGAGGCCCGGTTTCTTCAGAATAAAAAAGCTTCAACTGGACTGGGTAAGAGAAGAGGAATCCAGACCAGTTCCCCAACTGTACCTCAGGGTTGACTCTGATGAGGTTGTAATTCACGACAACCGCTCTATTTCCAAATCAAGTGAATATTTTCTCGAGGGTCTTGAGAAGGATATTTACCTTATGTGTGACGAGGCTCCTCCAGAAAAAGAATTGTTGGATAAATTGAGTTCTAAGGGTCACGATATTTGGAATGTTATGGACATCCTCAAATATTTTATGGAAAGGTCTTTGATGCTTCATCTGGACGGTCGCTATATTTCGCTTGCCTTGAAACACCCGGTGACTCCTCTGAGACCCTTCGAGGATTTTCCTGGTGGTTATCTTGTGCCGATAGGCGGCAGCACAGGAAAATAGGGTCATGCAGTAAGCTTATGGGGCTTTTTTTGAGCGCACACCTTTCGTCCAAAGACCGGCAAGCAGGGTTGATTCATAAATAACGGAGCAAACATGGATTTCTGCCTGGTCACAATGCCCTATTCTAGAATTGAGCTGACGTCGGTAGCGCTAGGATTGCTACAGGCAAAACTTATGGAGGCTGGTCTTTCGGCGCAGAGTGTTTACGCTAACATTCTATTTGCCGAAAAAATAGGGACCCTTGCTTATACCAGGATCAGTTTGTTCAGGCCGAGGCTGGCGGTTGCGGACTGGACTTTCTCGCACATAGCGTTTCCAGACTTCTCTCCGGATAACGAGGCATACCTCAATCTCGTAATGACCATGAATGAGGTTTACACTCCGGTTGATCGCAACAAACTTGAGGAACTTTTATGGTTGGTTCGTAATGGCGCTGAAACTTTCGTCGAGGAACTTGCGGCCAGGATTCTGGAGTCGCGCCCCAGGATTGTAGGATGCTCGTCAACGTTCTGCCAGCATGTTCCTTCTTTGGCCTTGCTGAAGCGAATTCGGGAGTTGGCTCCAGATGTTGTTACCATCCTTGGAGGAGCCAATTGCGAAACAATTATGGGACGATCCACCCACAGGCTCTTTCCATGGGTGGATTACGTTGTTTCAGGGGAGGCTGATGGTCTGATAGTTGAGTTGACCAGGGCAATTCTTGAAAAGGGTAGGGGGGTCGCTTCCGAGCATCTTCCCACAGGTGTTCTTGGTCCTGTACATAGGGTGATCGGTTATCCTGGGGCTGAGGGTAATGGGTCCAACGATGTTCCACGCGCAATCAACCTGTCCATGGAAGACTACCCGGTACCCAATTACGACGATTTCGTAAAGACACGCGGTGAGGCCTTAAGTATTCGGGGTCAAATAGTCCCTGGAATGACAGTTGAATCTTCGCGCGGTTGTTGGTGGGGACAGAAGAAAGGATGCGTTTTTTGCGGTTTTAATGGAAAAGGGATGCAATACCGCACTAAAGCCCCTGAAAAGTTTGTTGCTGAGCTTGCTACACTCCACAAGCGCTACGGAATTGACGGTGTAGAAACCGTTGATAACATTCTGGATATGAATTACCTAAAGACGGCTTTGCCGATGATCAAAGACGCTGGCGCGCCTTACAGACTCTATTACGAGATCAAATCAAATCTTCAGCGTCGGCATATACGGATCTTGCGGGAAGCAGGAGTTATATGGGTTCAGACCGGGATTGAAAGTTTGAACAGCAACATTCTCAAGCTTATGAACAAAGGTTGCAAATCCTACCAGAACATACAGCTACTTAAGTGGTTGAGAGAATATGGGATTCGTGTGCATTGGAACATGCTGTACGATTTCCCCGGCGATCAGGACGATTGGTATGAAGAAATGGTGAATCTCGTTCCGCTTCTCTACCATTTACAATCACCGGTCAAGATGGCCCCACTCGAATTCTGTCGGTTCAGCGTTTATCACGAAAATCAGGGCACTTACGGCCTCAAACTCAGTTCATCCTCTCCTTTTAAATATGTGTATCCCTTGAAATCTAGAGACATGGATGATCTCGTTTATTTCTTCGAGGATGAGGTGCGATCAGCCCACGAACAAAACCCAATACTGGCGTTTCTCACAGAAAGACCTGTATTCCGGACATTAAGGCGTCTGATTTATTCCTGGAGAGATTTCTTCTGGTACCGAAAAGCGACTCTGAGCATGAAAATTCAGGACGATCAACTGATAATAGATGATACTCGTCCTGTGGCGACTTCTGCCTGCCACAAATATTCAGGCCTCAAGAGAGATATTTATTTAGCACCGGACAAAGCCCCTGAAAAGGATATATTGATTGAGCGATTCTCAATCAATGGAGCCTCCAGGTCAGAGATTGAGGCTCTTTTGAGCGAGATAATTACGGAAAAGACGGCCGTTGAGATAGACGGCAGACTGGTTTCTCTTGCCGTGCGTGACCCCGTTCCTGATCTTCCGACGGCAGTTGATTATCCTGGAGGGGTGGTAATTCACAAGGAATTAGCCCATCTGGTGAAAATGGCCCACAGATGAATTCATGCCCTGAGAAATTCAAATGCAGCCAGCCATTGTTGCTGGAGAGCGGTAAGGCGCTTGAATCATTTGAACTGGCTTACGAGACATTCGGCGCGCTGAATCCCTCCAGGGACAATGCCATATTGATATGTCACGGTCTGACGTCTGATTCCCACGTTGCCAATGGCGCCGGTGATGAAAACACTAAACCTGGCTGGTGGGATGCTGCAGTTGGTCCAGGAAAGCCTTTTGACACCACCAAATACCTGGTGGTTTGTTCCAATGTTCTCGGAGGCTGTTCAGGTAGTAGCGGCCCTTCATCGCTGGACCCTGTCTCGAATTCACATTTCGGACTGAAGTTTCCGATAGTTACTGTCACAGACATGGTTAATGCCCAGTGTTTACTTGCTGATTCATTAGGCATAGAGGTATTTCACGCTGTTGTCGGAGGCTGCCTGGGAGGTTTTCAGACCCTTGAATGGATGAGTAGCCATCCGGAAAGGATCAGGAACGCGATAGTAATCAGCGCCACCATGAAGACAACAACGCACAACCTTGGCCTGTGGGAGGTGATCAGGCAGGCGATAATGCGTGATCCCAATTATAACGATGGGCAATACTATGGAAAGAAAATGCCTGTTTCAGGAATGGGACTGGCCCAGATGTTCGGTATGATGGTCTGGATGGATCGTAAAGTAATGTCTCAAAGGTTCGGTCTGAAGATTGTTGATGGCCAAGAGCCCAAATTCTCACTAGAGCCGGAATTTGAGTTCCAATTGTTTCTGCATAAAATTGCTGAGAGGGCGGCAAGTCGTTTTGATCCTAACTCACTGATTTATCTGACCAAAGCAATGGATTATTTTGATCTGACCAGAAAATTCAAAACAATCTCGGATGTGTTTTCAAAAGGCAATTTTCGGACCCTGCTGATAGGATACTCGACGGATTGGCGTTATCCGCCTGATGAAATGCGCGAGGTTAGTCAGGCCTTGACGGCAGGCAACAAGCCTAATGATTTCAGAATACTGGATAGCAATTTTGGCCATGGGGCGTTTATTTATGATTCCCATGGGGCGTTGGATGAGATCCGTAAATTTATGCAGTCTTCTGAATGAAATGGTTAACTGCCAGTGTGGGGCGCCCGGCGCCGGCCTCACTAAGAATTCTTTGATCCCGGGATTCGTAGCCTGCGGTCCTGGCGGCTCTCAGGAAAGCATCGTATTCAATCAAATACTGCGTTGAATAACCGTGGGTTGCGTCCACACAGGTCATGATATTACGCCCGACCTTCCGGCAGACGACTTCCGGGTCGACTGTGTGAGCTTCAATAACTACCATCCCGTGTTTACCGGTCAGCCGTCTCCAGTCCTCAAAAAACTCAACAAGATTGCATTCTGCTTCACGCGATTCTATCAGACCTCCGTCGGCTGCAACAAATGGCGCCCTGGATGTGGGCTGCCATGCTATCAGGCGAGCCCTATCCCTTGGATTTTTATAGCTTCGATTATGGATGACAGATTTGTTTACGTGCAGAGCGTTGAATGGATCAATGCCCCGCTGGGCCAATCCGTGTTCCAATGTCTCGGGGTTGCCTATATCTCCAAAAATGGTAAGCGCATTTGCCAACCCGGCTTGGGTAAAAGCCTTCTGGGTGGAGTCTCTGGCTACCTCGTTGAACTCGGCTCCAACGATCTGCAACGGAAAAGATTCAAGAAAACGACCCCTAATGGTTTTATGACGTATTGCCTGGAACAAATCCACGAGCAACGTCCCGTCTCCTGATCCGGTGTCGACTATTGAGGCGGGCTGTTCCTCGATGGGGTTCCTGTCAAACAAAGGCAGCACAATGTCCAGAAATTGACGGCGGCACGTCTTTTCATAGACAAGTCCGCTAAATCTTATGTCGAGGCGTCGGTCAACATGGGTTTCCATGCATGTTGAGTGAGGTCGGGGTAGCATGGTTTGGCTAGCGTCAAGCAGATTACTAACATTTCTGAGCGTAGCCAGATAACTTACCGGGTAGAAATACTGTGGTGTCCATTCCAGCGCTAGCCTCCCGGATTCAGTCAAACATATTCCATCATGATTCTGGGTTGCCCAACCGGAATGTCCCATGACATCAGCAGTGAATCCGGATACGGCTCTGCTTTCGGAAATGTCTTCACGTCTTATGAAGTTGTCCCGCATAGGCAAGGTTTTCTGTCGTTCAAGGCGAAGATACATTTCTGTCATTACTACCGCTGAAATCTCTCCGAAGACATGATCATGAACACGCCTGGCGAGGGGTGAATGATTGAACCCTGCTGGATATGAAGGTAATGCAAAGTCTACTGCTTCCAGGGAGGAATTACCATTCGACTCCTCAATCAACAGCTCAGCCATTTCCGATATTTTTGGGATCTGTTCATAATAATTGAGGAAGTTTGACCATTCGCGTCCTTCCCGTGTCAACGAGACCTCAGACCGTCCCAGGTCGGCCCTTGCAGATAGTTTCACAAATCCCTGATGGGCCAAAAGCCTCAATGCAACCTGAAAGAACCCTTCCCTGAATCCAGCTTTCCTTGCAAGAAGCCCGATATCGACAGGATCTTCTAAAGCCAGAAGGGTTTTAAAAACCTCCTGATTCTTTAGGGACAGGACCGTCGAGCCAATAGCAATGCCATCGATGTGACTGAAAAGTGTTTCACTGACACGGAGTTTGAGTTCGTCAGATGGAACTAAGCTATCATTCAAGGATTTCGGGCCTCATTCCGGAAAAACGTCCGGCAGGTTGTTCGGACCGAAGGGCAAAAAAAAGTGGTGATTCGTCATCACCACTAATGATTACAAGCATTCAAATATTTGCAGAATCCCAGATAAGTGATTCGGTATCATCCTTCAAGGAACGGTCTCAACCTCTTGCTTCTGGATGGGTGACGGAGTTTTTTGAGCGCCTTTGCCTCGATCTGACGTATCCTCTCCCTGGTTACATCAAAATCCTGACCAACTTCTTCGAGGGTATGATCTGCCCTTTCACCTATACCGAAGCGCATTCGCAAGACTTTTTCCTCACGAGGTGTAAGGGTAGCCAGCACCTTCCGGGTCTGCTCGGTTAGGCTCATGCCAACAACTGCGTCAGAAGGCGCAAGGATTTTTTTGTCTTCCATGAAGTCTCCCAAATGAGAATCTTCCTCT
>CALDNG010000037.1 GCA_937915285.1 uncultured Desulfomonile sp.
ATCCACTCGTGACTGGAGTTCAGACGTGTGCTCTTCCGATCTAACTCGAAGCTCTTCCTGTCCAGAACTTCATCGGGTATGGCGCCCATTAAATTGATGATCCCGGTTCGCTGCAATACAAGGTTTTTTAGCTCACCAATTTCAGCTATCCTGGCCACATCCGCATGACCACCTGAATTCAAGCCCTTTTCAATGTAATCGGCTAGATCGTTGCTACCTGAGATGATAATGAACCTATCGACCTTCAAGGGATCAATCTTTGGCGAATCGGGTAAGGCAAAGAGTCCCGCCTCATAGAGGCCTATCTCAGGTCCTTTTTCAGCTCCCTTTTCCTCAACAGCAGCGATTGCTTCGGAGGCTTCAGCAGGTTGAACATCAGACTGTCGACCCTCCATCACAAAACCGATTATATGTTTGATTGTGGGGAAGTCGGCAATTTTGAGGCCATCGATGCGGGGGATACCAAAGGCTTCCCTAACTTCGGAAATGAATTCAGCCTGTTTCACGGTATCTATGCCCAAGTCAGCCTCGAGATCTAGTTCTACATCAAGCATATCTGCTGGATAACCGGTCTTCTCGGATAGCAGAGCCAATATTTTCTCCTGAACCGCAGAGCTGTCTTGGGAGCTTGCGGCTACAGGCAGAGCATCGTGGCTTTGCTCACCGGATTTCGAAGTTGTATGGGAAAGCACAAAATTGATTATGTGCTCTATTGTAGGAAATTCGGCTATCTTGAGGCCATCAATGCGAGGTATTTCGAATTTTTCCCTGACTTCCGTTATAAATTCGGCCTGCTTGACCGTGTCAATGCCCAGATCAGCCTCAAGATCAAGCCCCGTATCTAGCATTTCAGAAGGATATCCTGTCTTTTCGGAGAGAAGCGCCAGAATTTCAGACCTCACATGATCGGCGCCTACATTGGGTTGGACGTCCTTTATGACTACCGGTACGGGCTCAGGAACAGATTTAGCGATGGGCGCATTTACGACCTTGGGTTGAGATTTTGCGCCTTCGCGTTGCGCCACCTTCAAGGTCCGATCTTCCACTGTAATCACGGGGTCATCATATCCTGTTACCTTTTTGAGCCAGTCACGATGGGTCGGGATGTCTACAACCCTGTTTTCTTCATGAGAGTTCACCTTGTAGAGTGACATGACGATCTGAGAGCCAAAGCCAGCGGCTAGCCTCAGAGCATACTGGGAATCACATTTCCCTCCACGACTCAGTTGAAGGTCCTCAAAATTGGGGTCTGGAGTTTTCAGATTGGGTATTGGAGGCAGGAGGCCTTTTTGCAGACATCGGATTGCAACTACATCCTCTACACCAACTCCCATGGTATGCCCGGTAAATCCTTTGGTATTGGCTATGGGAATCCGGGTCACCGACTCACCGAAGGTATTTCTTAGGGCCTTTATTTCAGCGTCTGCGCTGCCGCCTCGTTTTGGTGAATAGGTCTCATGGGACATGAAAAACATTTTTTGGGCCAGTTCTTTCCTGCTAGTCCCGGACTGTTTCTCCCACTTGGAGATCATCGATTCCATCACGTTAGAAATATGATCCACATCCAGCCTGGTCCCATGGAACCCACTGTTCGCAACAACTCCGGCTTCGATTGAGGCTACACTCTCCATGCCACGTTTCTTGATGAGTTCCTCTTTTTCGAGAACCAACCCAACTGCGGCAGACCCGAGAATCAAACCGTGTCGTCTGTCATCGAATGGCAGGGCCGCCTCGGAGAGGTTGGGGCTGGTCGTAGCAGCGCCCATAGCCAGAAAACCGGATCCGACCCATGGCAGCAGAGTTCTTCCTGCCACATCGTCGGCTGCGATTATTATCACACGCTTGGCCTGACCGGTCCTGATCCAGTCGCGTCCGACAAGTATGGCCTGAGTAGTACCCGCGCATGCAGCGTCAACATGTGTGTTTGGACCTTGGGCCTTGATGAGTTGCGCTAACTGACCGTGAGCCATGCTCATGACTCTAAGAAGGAATGTCCTGTTGAACGTATAAATGTCCTCTTCTTCATCTGATCCGGAAATTTTGCTGAATTCCTGGGTGAACCATTTGGTGACCCTTTCTCGCTCTCTATCGTCCCGAATTCTCTCCACAAGTCCGGTGTAAAAATCTATCAAACGCTTCTTGGCTCCAGCCCCGTATTTTGCGGCCGTTTCCCGGGTTACCTCATCCACGAGCGAGGCCATTCCGGGAAAAGCGGAAGCGAATATGACGCCGGTCTCGGATCGAAGCTCCTGAGGCAAAGCCCATGAGTCAGGTAACTCAGTGCCAGCGCTTGTCGTCTTCATCTGACGGACGAGAGGTATGCCGGCGTCTCTCAGGGCCTCCAAACCAGCCGCAATCGACAGCCTTGTGGTGACATCCATGGCTGACACAATCTTGTCATCCAGACCGTACTCCTTGCCTATTTCTTCATCATTGAAGAATCCGGCCAACTGAATCACACCCGAAATGTCGTCAACTGACCTTAGTCCGGCCTCTCCATCCGGTCCTTTGTACAGGCGCTCAACATTCTTATCCAGCATGTCAACCCGGCCATATTCAGGAACCTGTTTTATGAAGTTCTTGCCGAGAATAAGATCATCAAGATTTTCTCTATCGAATGCAAAACGGACATCTGATGGTAATCCAGCCGAGACTCCCGATACGACTACCGGATCAAAATCCATCCCCTCGGATCTGACCGTCTGGACCGTTTTCTCCAGTGGTAGTATGTTTTCAACGAATGATTGATAGCCTGTCTTGAGTAAAGCTCTTATCGGATTTCCCTGAAGTTCAACGTATCTCTTGAATTCATTTTTAGCCGCTATCTGCTTTAGCTCCTCGTCCAACAGGATGTCCATTGGAGAAGGGATGAGTTTGACGGGTTGCGGAGCCGGGTCGGGTTGCCGCTGAATTGTTTCATCCTGTGGCCTGACAACCCTCAGTTCAGGTTTCCTCGTGGCTGAGGATGCCTTGGAAGGATTGGCTTCAGCGCCTTCAATATCTACTTCGAATCCCTCGATCATTAGGGCGGCCAGGCTCTCCATCAACTGGAGAATCCCGCCCTTCTTGGGGTGATTCATTGGCAGCGCCAGAGCGTCAGGGGACAGCGTATCAAGTGTAAGATTTGTCATCACCCTTTTGGGACCGCACTCCAAAAACACCCTGATCCCATCACTGTACATCTTTCGAAGCGTTTTCACCCACTCGACCGGAGCAGCGAACTGCTTGCCAAGCAGATCTCGAATCTTCCCTGGAGCGGCAGGCCCCAACGGATAATAATCGCCGGTAACGTTGGACATTATCGGTGTGGTCGGCGGATTAACCTTCAGAGTCTCCAGGGTTCTCATGAAAGGCTCTCTGGCCGGCGCCACCACTCCTGAATGGAATGCCGCAGAAACAGGGACGAGTACCCCCTCCAGACCTCTGGACCTGAACAATTCACCTGCCTTTTTCACAGCCTCCGTCTCACCTGAGATGACCGTTTGCTTTGGGGAATTCTTGTTCGCCGCCACCACGTAACCATCAACCTCCGCCAATGCTTCCTCAACCACACGAGCATCCGCAGGGATGCTCATCATGAGTCCTGGATCAGCGATGCTGACACGAGCCATCTCGCGACCCCTTACAGCAACTGCCTCAAGCGCATCCCGGAATGAAAATACTCCTGCAGCCACACACGCAGCATATTCTCCCAATGAGTGTCCCGCGCAGGCTACCGGCCTGACTCCCATCTTTTCCAGTAAACGGAGCATGGCAGTATCGGCCGTCAGAATCATTGGCTGAAGTATCTGAGTGTCTCTCAGCGGATCAGAGCCGTCCTCCGCCGACTTGACCTGGCTTGCCTCATCGGGGAAAACCATCGAGATTATTGATGGAAGCCCTAAGCCCTGTAAAATCTCGTCTGCCTCCGCAAAAGTCTCCGCAACAACAGGGAAGCGGTCCGACAAGTCCCTGAACATGAAGGGATACTGCGATCCCTGTCCAGGGAACAGGAATGCCGCCCCCGGATTCTTCCTGGCCACCACGCCTTGAGCAAAGCTTATTCCACGAGCAGGCAAAGCCGGCCTCTTTGCTGGGTCTTTGATGACTTCCAAAATGGTTTCAAGCTTCTTGACGGCCATGTCGCAATCTGTCGCGCCGAAACCGAACCTCAGATCCATTGAGGGAAGGCCTTTTCTTGAATCAACTGACACGGACCTGAAAGAAGAATCGTTGAGTTCGGACAGAATTTGTCGGATTCGGCCCTCTATTTCATCCGGAGTGTTACCTGCAATGACCCACGGCTCACCTTCAACCCGAAGACTTGACGGTTTTGGCCATTTGGGCGCAACAAACTCGACAACTTCCTGCGCTGCAACAGTCGTCGCGGTCTTTGGAACAAGCTTGAGGTTGGGAGAGAACTCCTGAAGCGCCACATGAAAATTGGTCCCTCCAAAACCAAAAGCGCTCACTCCAGCCCGGCGCGGGCTTCCGTTACTGTTTTTCCACGGCCTTGAATCCGTCAACAATCTCAGTGGCGAGTTTTCCCAATCTATACAAGGATTTGGCTTGCTGATATTGATGGTCGGCGGTAGGGTCCTGTGATAGAGCGCCAAGAGCGCTTTAATTATTCCGGCTGCCCCGGCCCCAGCTTTCAGATGCCCTATCTGGGATTTCACGGAGCCGATACCTACTGAACCAGGAGACACCCCAGCCTGCCGGAAAAAAGTATCCAGGAGCATTAGCTCCGTCTTGTCGCCTACCGGCGTCGATGTTCCATGCGCCTCGATCAACCCTATTGTTTTAGGATCAACCCCTGAGCCTTCAAGACAAGCCCTGATCGCCCTCTCCTGTCCAGCCGCATTCGGCGCTGTAATACCCTTGCCCCGTCCATCAGAGGAAGAACCCACCCCAAGTATCAGGCCATAAACTCTGTCACCATCTCTCATGGCTTCAGAGAGCCTTTTAAGGACCATCATGCCAGCGCCTTCACCCATGATGAAACCATTGGCGCCCTGATCGAAGGGCCTGGAGCCGTCAGCCGAAAGCGCCCCGACCTTACAGAATTTTATAAATGAAGAAGGATGCATAGCTGCGTCAACGCCACCGGCCAAAGCAAGATCCATGGATCCAGAACGTAGTCCGTTTACAGCATTCATTATGGCGGCCAAAGAAGAAGCGCAAGCGGCGTCTACAGTAAAATTCGGGCCTTCCAGATTGAACACGTTTGCCACACGTCCAGCTATTACATTCGGAAGCTCGCCGGGCAGAGAATCCTCGGTGATCTCAGGCAGTCCATCCAGGTAATTCCGGGTGAAGATTTCTATAGCCGCTGCGGTAGAGGCCTCATCCATACCGGACTGTTGAAGTGACCGTCGCAGCATCTCTGCAGCCCGCGGAAGAGCCAGCCTCTCAGCATATTTATCTGTCGTCTCACCACCCATGGAGTTGCCTATAACGATTCCTACCTTAACACCTTTCAGGGCTTCCGCTTTGAGCCCAGCGTCTTCGAGCGCATCGGCTACACAACTCACCGCGAGTTTCTGGGTCCGGTCCATTTTCCTGGCTACCGACGGCGGTATGCGGAATTTTAATGGATCGAATTCAAATTCTGTGATGAATCCGCCTATACACGAGTAAGTCTTGTCTGGAATCTTGGGATTGGGATTGTAATAATAATCAATGTTTCGCCATCTATCGGCCGGAGCCTTGATTATACCGTTGCGTTTCTCAATCACGTATTTCCAGAAACTTTCAGGCGAATCCGATCCCGGCAGCCTTAAGCCCATACCTATGACCGCAATTGGTTCACGCGGAGGATCGAGTTCCATTTCGTGCTGGAGTGATTCCGGTTCATAATCCTTCTCAACAGCATTAGCTTCCTGAAGCGGTGGCTGGGAAATGGTTATTGTTGTTTGCGGAATACCGGCTGCCAGTTCATGTAAGGCAGACTCAACGTTATCGGATTGGCCAGGAGAATCAAGATTGTCATCCATGGCTTTTGGTGTGCCGGATACCTCATTCCCAAAAAGGTTGGCTGGATTTTCCATGTTAAAAACGTCTTGACCTTTTACAAGGATTTCTCTGTGGATTTCATCAATGGTGGTCGTGTCGCCAAGCAGGCAGACACCC
>CALDNG010000038.1 GCA_937915285.1 uncultured Desulfomonile sp.
TTTCTTTAACAACCTTCGGCTTGTTCATCTGACAGCGCTACCGCTGCGCCCCTGTCCCTGCGATATTTCTGCCATATCGGGAGAGCCAGTATCAAAACTGAGGCTATGATGAGCCCAAGGGTAATAGGTCTCGTAAAAAATATCGTCCAATCGTTCCCACTCCCAATCATGGCAGTTATAAAATACCGCTCGGCAAGCGGTCCTAAAATTACCCCAAGAACCAAAGGCGGCATTGGTAGATCATAACGCCGCATGAAGAAACCGGCTATACCGAATAAGGCCATGTACATTACATCGGCCATGTCATTACGTAGGGCGTAGGCGCCTATCAGGCTCATGGACACAATTAATGCGCCCATGACCGATTCGGGGGCTCTCATCAGTTCTGAAAAGAACTTTGCGCAAATAAGTCCTGCAAATATCATCAGGAAGTTACACACCAGCATTCCGACAAAAACCGTGTAAACAGACTCAGGTGTTTTGGTGAACAGTAGGGGGCCTGGCTGAATTCCGTGCAGCAGAAAAGCGCCCATCATGACTGCAGTGGCCCCACTTCCGGGAATGCCTAACGCTAGCAATGGTATCATGGCGCCCCCGGTTGAGGCATTTATAGCCACAGAAGTTGAGGACAAACCCTCCCAACTCCCATTGCCGAATTTTTCGGGTTCTTTAGCAAACTGTTTTTCAGCTCCGTAGCTGACAAACGATGCAACGGTAGCTCCCGCTCCGGGAATTCCCCCAATTACCGTTCCTATGCCCAATCCCCTAAGTAGGGAGCCCTTCCACGAAAAAAGATCCGCTAGTGTAGGCAACTCTGTCTTCGGCCTGCCTTTAACCTTGGCGCCTTCTTCAGGATACTTTCTACAGAGCTGATCCATGACTTCACCGATGGCGAATAGACCAATCAGCACTACGGTGAAATTGATGCCTGTTTCCAGCAATCGTGAGTCATAAGTGAATCTTGCGGCCCCATAGATGTCATCAATTCCGATTGTTCCAAGGAACATTCCTATGAACAAACAGATCAAGGCTGATCCTAATGACTTGGTTCCTATGACGACAACGCTCACAAGCCCAAGCAATATGACACCGAAATATTCGGTGGCAGAGAAGCTAAGGGCAACTCTAGCGAATGGAGGGGAGATGAATGTCATTATGAGACCGCTGAAAAAGCCGCCTAGCGCAGAGCAGAGTATAGCGGTCCCGAGGGCCTTGGAAACATGTCCCTGCTTGTTAAGTTTGTATCCCTCCCAGGTAGCGGGAACGTTCATGGGGTCTCCAGGTATGTTGAACAATATACCTGTTATGGAACCTCCGAATACTCCCCCGCAGTAAACACCCGTCATCAACAGCAATGACGGGACTATATCCATGGAATATGTGAACGGGAGCACTAGTACGATGGCGTTGAGCATTGTTATGCCTGGTAGCGCTCCTGCTACTACTCCTACAATCAGACCAAGTAGAGTCATAGACAGGTTGAGAGGCGCAAACGAATTTGCCAAGCCTATCCACAATAAATCCAGTTGGCTCATGTTAATACCTCAGAATCCATGACAGGCCTCCTAGAGAAGAAAAAGGGCCCGATAAATATACAGACTTATGTCCTCAAAAAAGCCGTACCCCTTCGGGAGTGGCAGGTAAACCACTTTCACGAAGATGTAGAGCATTACAACTGTTGAGATAAGAGAGACCAACACCAGAGGAATGGGTTTGCTGAAGCCTACAAGCCTTAGAAATATGATCATGAACAGGGTATTGGCTAGGGCGAACCCGATATAATCTATGGCAAACACTGTAGCAATCAGGATAACGATCATTGCAGTGAGCTTGATATTATCCATAACCGGCCTGGTCTCAGCCTCTGCTGCCAGCCTGTCCCGGTTCCAGATGATCTCTACCATCTTTATTACGCAACTGCCCATTAGAGCGGCAAGAATCATCTTGGGCCAGAAATCGGCCCCGAGTTGTCCCATTGGGGCCGGGCCCATGCAACAGGCTATGTAATAAAAATAGAAGGCGACCATGAGTATGAGGAGTGGGCCAATAGACGCTCGAGCCACTTGACGAGAAACGGAATTGCCGAAGTTCTCTTCGCTCATGTAGTTTCTCCCTTATTCTGTCCCTAGGGCTTCACAAATCCAAATTCCAGAAGGTGTTTCCTCATGACCTCCATTTCAGCTCTGGCCCACTCCGGAAACTTGTCATGATCCATGAAACTGTCCTCGTCCACATATTGGTCTTTGGCGAACTTCTTCCATTCAGGAGTCTGCACTGCCTTTTTGACCGCTTCTGCCACTACCTGGACTTTCTGCGGGTCAACACCCTTTTTCATGACAATACTGCGAAACTGGGGGAGAAAAATGTCGAACCCCAATTCCTTGGAACATGGAACATCTGGGAATGCCGAGCTTCTTTTTTCTGCAAAAATGATAAGCGGGCGTAGCTGCTTGGACTCAATATACTGCTTTACATCGCCTGCCTGCTCGTAGAGCACCTCATTGTGACCGCCAAGGGTCGCCGCATAACGCTCACCAGGATTCGGCATGGGAACCGGCACCATTTTGTAGCCCTTGGTTCCCAGAAACATAACGGTCATGTCTTCCAAGGTTCCAAATCCAGTCACGCCCACTTTTATTTTACCCGGGTTGGCCTTGGCATAGTCCAGCAAGTCATTGATATTCTTGAACTGGCTTTCATCGCGTACCAATAGGTATGAGGGGGCAAGCTGTGTGCGTACAATCCATTCAAGGTCATCGAATTTGTATCTTGCCTGTTTGGCCGGCAGGGTGCAAAGCGTGTCCGCAATCAAAACGGCCATTGTGTAGCCGTCCGCTTTTCCTGCCAAGATGTCGGTTATACCGGTGTTACCGGAAGCCCCCGGTTTGTTGGAGACAGGGCAGGGTACACCAATTATCGGTTCTAGGAGCTTGCTCAAAGTCCTGGACATCTGATCGGCTCCACCACCAACACCCCATGTGCAAATGAAGTCAATTGGTCTATTGGGATATTTTTCCTCAGCAATCGCAGGGATGGCGATGGTCGACAGAAGAATTACAGATATGGTCATTACGACTAACTTGCGCATAGATTTTTCCTCCTGAGGGAAACCCGTGTGGGTAAGCATTCTTTTCGGCAAATAACTGTTTTAAGGGAAATTTGAATGAACACCGGGCCTTAAACATTAACAAACCATGAACCAGCGTTTGATGTTTCAGGTCAGGTGATTGTTTCGGAACCTTAATTGGGATGCCTATGGAATAACCGTTCTAATTCCCGGATAGCGAAACAGATGTTGAAAACAATCTGAAAGCGACCGGAGTTTTGTGGCAATCCTAAGGCAGTCCATGCGCTGGGTGGCTCAACTGTAAGTCTTACGCTAACAATTCCAAACGGCTATGAAGCTTGAGCAGCCATGAAGCCCAGTGCAAAATGCCATGCAAGCTTTGTCGATGATCAACCTTTCTCCAAGCCCAACAAGTTTTACCTTCCCCAATTCGATCTCAGTAAGCCAAATATGCCTTCTCAATCGCCGGACAGGTAAACCAGTCCAACCTTTGCTCGCATCACGGAAAGTTCCAGCTCAGATGGAGGTTCAGTGATTTCGAGATTGTCGGCGAAGAGCATTTCAAAACCGGTAGCTTCCTGTACCTGTTCCTTTGTTACCCCCGGGTGCAACGAAATCACCCTCATTCGTTTACTCAAGGGCTCAAAATCCATTATAGCCAAATCGCTTATAACCCTATCTGGACCACCGCCTCTTAGACCGGCGTCCTTCCTTGAATCACCGCCATCAAGAAAACCAGGACTCGTGATGTAGTCCACCTTCTTCACAAACCTACGTTTCTCATGCCGAATTATTGTCAGGACTCTTCCGGCGCAGGAAGCGATAGGGTTGGCGCCTCCGCTGCCTGGAAACCGTTTTTTAGGTAGGGTATAATCTCCGGCTGATGTCGCATTCAGATTTCCGAACATGTCTATCTGGGCTCCGCCGAGGAAACCGACATCCGCAAAGCCTCTCTGGACAAGAAACCCCAGCGCCTCCATGATATTTCTGACAAAAGCGGGTTTAGCCGCCCCCAACAACCTCGTGTCCGCCACTGAAAGGCAAGCGTGCAGCGGTGACATGTCGCCGATGCCTGTCTCCACGACATATGCCAGTTGTGGGGCATGAATGTTCATCGCCAATGAGGTGGCCGCCATTGGCAAACCTGTTCCTATTATGGCAATGTCACCATCCCTGATCTGCCTGGCTGCGGCGACGATCATCATTTCGTTTCTTGTATAGCCGTCTTGAGGTAATGGCTTGTTCTTACCCCCTATTGTGACCTTTTCTGCCACCTGCTGTGAATATCCCAGCCGAGGGTCATATCTCAGTTGCTGCATCCTGGATGGAGTCAGCGAAAGATCCAGAAACTCAGTAAAGTCCTTTGTCCCGTATATGTATTTCCGGAGATACTCCTGAAATTGTTCATGGTCCTTTGCGTATGCCTGATAAAGATTCAGTGCGTCGTAATCATAGTCATAGTGACCCGGTAAGGCTGTGGGATAGGCGCCCCAGGGTTCATGCACGACGGCATTGACCCTGTAGGCCGGGATAACGGTGTCGCTCGGGTTCTGTCTTATCGTGTCAGAATCCACTATAAGCTCGGCCACGACTATTATCTTGTCTGCAGCCTTGGCAATGTACTCGTCAGAGAAAACGGAGCCGTCTATCTGGGCATTGCCACTCTCATCCGCCTTGGTCACAAATATGACTGCAACATCCGGTTTACACGCAGGTAGCAAAACATATTTCTCACCAGTGAATGGGCAGTTTCCATGAGTGAGTTTCATATTGGAGGATGAGGACTTGTTGGCAATATCGGATCCAATTTCGGCTTTGGTGGGAATAAAACTGATGCCCAGGGACCCTGCCAGGTATCGCATGGTCATGCCGAGATGCTCGTAGTCCTCCGACTTCACGATTCCCTTCTCTACAGCCCGGCAGAAATTACGAGGCAGACCCAGACGTTCCATGTTCAGACATCCGGATTCGATGTAGGAGACCAAGCCGGCCCCTACCAGGACATCCACACCGTAGGCCGGATTAACACTGCTGATATGAAGGTTTGAAATTCCCTGGCGAATTATTTCATGGGAGATGGACATTGCGTTCCGGCATAAAGAAAAACCTCCGAAACCTATGTGAGAGCCATGCGAGATGAAGCGAGACACCGCCTGGGCGGCTGTCATCATTTTTGAAGGGGTCTGCCCGTAGAGGCAGGCGTTATCTTGAAGAGTTCCAGTATTCTCAGCCATGTGTCACCTGATATCCCGTTAACTAATTATTCTTTTGCAGGATGGCGCCGGTGGGCGGAGTACTCATCATTTATCTCAAATCTGCAGAGTAAGGAGTGAATCGAGCAAATCACCCGGATCCAAGGGGAACATGTCGATGAACCACTCTCTGCCGATTTTTGAGTAGAAAATTTAACTATGTATGCAACTCAACACTCCATTCCCGCCGGCACAGTAACAGTCTCAATTATCAAAGGCTCCTTGTGGTATACATAGAGGATCCAATTCGGGCCATCCTATATGTTCATGGTTTCGTAACCCATCTCGAATGCGTTACGGTTCTCGTCTTTGTACTTAGGGATAACTTCCAGGAAACTTTCCAGAACGACATTTTTCTCAAGCATAGTTTCCAGCAATTTGGCCAGTGATCCGAGAGCCACAGCATTAGAAAAAATGGGTCTCTTGAAATTCCTGACCGCTATATCCTTCGCAGGCACTGCAATTTGCCTGCAGGGTAGAGAAGCGTCTATTTCTTCAACAAAAGCAGGGTCGTAGACGATGATTCCTTCTGCTGGAACAGTGTCCTTAAACCGGTTGTATGCTGAACTGGAGAGGGCCAGAAATACGTCGGGAGTTTCACACATAGGGCTATCTATGGCTTTCTGCGAGAGAACCACCTGGCTTCGCACATAACCACCACGCATTTCGGTTCCGTGGCTCTTCAGCATGGTAACCCTGAGTCCCTGTTTTACGGCTGCCTCGCCTAATGTCTGGCCAAGCCTGACAACGCCCTGGCCACCGAATCCACTTGCAACAATCTCGAGTCTATCTTTCATAGTTTGCCCGTCCTTCGTATCTTCCCGACTGAATCCCACACCAGTTCGGACAACTCGGGTCTTGATCCTCTGGCGTCGTGGTAGACTCCCGTGGCCCAAATAGTGTCCGGTTTTTCCTGGCCCAGCGGAGCAGTATGTTTCTGCATCCAGCGGAGAATATTGACGGCGTTTCGATTCCCGAGGTGCCTGGAACCAAAATTGGTAGGGCAGGGGTATGGCATGTGGACGAGTGAGAAGCCATTGTTGGATATGGCCTTTTTCACGCTTTCGACAGCCGCCAGGCCGTCTGTGGCGGTGTGTCTGGCCAGAAATGTGGCGCCCGCTCCCTTCAGGATATGCATCACATCCATGCCTTCACTCATGAGGTTGTGTTCGAACATGCCGTAAGGGCTGGAATCAGTCTTGGCCCCTTGAGGCGTTGTAAAACCGAATTGCCCGCCGGTGGACTGGTAGCCTAGGTTGTCCATGACAATTACCGTGAATCCGGCATTTGAGCGGGCGGCGTGTATGAGGTGGAGCAGGCCTATTCCAAATGCGTCTCCATCACCCACGGTAAGAACTATCTTTTTGTCTCTGGGCAAGGCGACTCTTAATCCCCTTGCGATTGCGTAAACCCGACCGTGAGTCCCGGCAAAACCGTCGCCCTTCCATGTGGCGAATGTTTGTCTTCCTGCGCAGCCAATTGCTGTTCCCCATATAATGTCTTTTGTTTTCAGGCCTAGCTCAGAAATTGCCTGGATTACCACTTTGTGGTTAATCCCCAATCCACACCCTGAACAAGCGGTGCTGGGAATTTTTCTGGTTCTCAAATAGTCATCAACGAGAGCGCTCGACTGATACTGCATCACCACGCCTCCAATACCCAACCCTTGCGTTCAAGGGGTTGATTTTTAAGCATCTTTGTAAAGGTTTCCATGAGATCGGGGATGGTAGGCAGATCCCCACAGCAACCCAGGAATTTGACTTCAGCGTCTTTTGGAGCAGCCCTCTGGACTTCTCTGACAAGCTGCCCGTCCCAATTTAGTTCAACTACCAGGTATTTGGTTTTTCTACTGAAATGCCTGTCAGGAAAAGGCCATAGGTTTATGAGTCTCAGAGCCCCTACTTTGAGGCCTTCGGACCTGGCCCTTTCCACCGCGGTGTTTACAACCCGGCTGGGAGTGCCATAGGAGACGACAACCAAGTCAGGATCGTCATCCATGTATTTTTTTTCATAGAAGTCTTCGTACAGTTGAGGGTTGTTCCTGACCTTGTAAATCAGACGGTATGCGTGTTTGTGATGCTCCTCGACTTCTTCTATGTCGTAACCCTCAACAGTGGGAGTCCAGTCCGAGCAAAGCGCTCCGGTGTCATACCCCATTTGGACTGGAGGGATGTCCAGAGCGTCAGATGCCGGATAGAAGTCGGGTCCCTTGTGATAGAGCCTGGGCCATACTCGCAGCCCCATTTCCTTCATCTCGTCATCGTTTTCAGGAACGCTGATGTCTTCCATGCCATCAGTAAGAAGCTGGTCTCCAAGGACCGTGATGGGCATTCTTAAGCGCTCTGAGAGGTAGAAGGCCTCGACAATTATTTTCAAACATTCCTGGGCTGAGTTTGGGGCGAGTGTAATTGTTTCGAAGTTTCCTCCTTGGGTGGGATACCTGGTAAGATAAAATTCTCCCTGCCCAGGAGCGCCGGTTATGCCGGACACGGGTCCCACACGACCTGAATTCATGACGACCATTGGGGCTTCACATCCCAGGGCCCAGCCATACGGGTCCGCATACAGAATGAACCCCGGGCCGGAAGTGGCAGTCATCGACTTCATGCCGCCAAGGGAAGCTCCTATGCACAAATGCATCGCAGCGCATTCGTCTTCTGCCTGAAGGTATACTCCATTTACCTGAGGCAATCTGAGGCTCATGGCTTCGGCCAATTCGGTGGCGGGGGTGATTGGATAACCGCAAAAGAAGCGGCATCCTCCGAGAATTGCGCCCTCTGTTATGGCAAAATTTCCTGTTTCAAGAAATCGTTTCATTCATAAACCTCCAGCGCTCAGGCTGTTATTTCCCGAACATCAATTGCAAAATCCGGGCATGTGAAAAAGCATTTGAAACACCCCACACACCAGTCGGACGATTTTGTCTCCATAGGTTTGTAGCCTTTAGCATTGAACCCTGCCGCCGGACCAAACACCTGCATGCTGCATACCTCGGCGCAATATCCACATTCCTTGCAGTAGGATGTGTTTACAACGACCTCAAACTTCCTGGCGTCACATTCCAGACATCTGGATGCCTCTCGAAGGGCCTGAAATTCTGAGAAACCTGTCTCTACCTGATCAAAATTCCCGGAACGTTCCCAGCCTTTGAGATGAGGCATTTCGCAACGGGGAAGAATTTCCGGGAATGGACGTAAGGTTACTTCTTCCTCCGGAGGAGCCAGTACTTCCGAGATATCGCCGTCGCCACCAAGGTATTTGTCAATTGAGATTGCCAGAACTCTTCCCTGGGAAATGGCCCCAATAATCGATGACGGGCCAGTCACAATGTCTCCCGCCGCAAAAACACCAGGTCTGTCGGTCATGAGATCTTCGGCTACTACTATTCCGTTAGATTTGGTCTTAACTTCAGGAAAGGAATTGAGAAAATCCATGAGAGGTGTCTGACCTATGGCCGCTATAACTGTGTCTACAGGTATGCGGTGAGTAATCTGGTCGTCGTAAACGGGGTCAAAGTTACATGCGTCGTCGATGACCGAAAGGCATTTCATCAGCGCCAGGCCTTCCACCCTTTCGCCACCCAAAACCCTTTTGGGAGCCCAGGTGTTGTTCACAACAATTCCTTCCTCTTCCGCCAAAGAAATCTCCCACGGATGGGCCGGCATCTCTTCTCTGGATTCCAGACAGAAGATGTTGACCTCTTCAGCGCCTAACCTCTTGACGGTCAAAGCAACATCAATTGCGACGTTTCCACCTCCGATAACGGCCACGCTTTTTCCCAACGAAGGAGTTTTTCCCTGGGCCACGTCTCGTAAGAACTCGAGGCCCCAGAAAAAGCCCGGTTTATCGACACCCTCCAGTGGGATCCTTGCGCTCTGGCTCGATCCTACCGTAATGCACACGGCATCAAACCCGGTGGTCAGTCTTTCAATGCTGTCGGACTCAATTCTTTGCCCTCCCTGAAATTCGATCCCCTGAGCCATTATGTAATCAACATCACGGTCCAGTCTTTCGATCGGTAGCCTATAATTGGGGATTGAATAACGCATGGCGCCGCCGGGTTGGTCAAAGGCGTCAAAAATGGTTACCTTCGCGCCCGTATTCGCTAGATAATAGGCAGCAGTAAGTCCGGCTGGTCCTGCCCCGATCACTGCGATTTTCCTGCCGTTGGACTTTGGGGCTTTCCTGGCTTTTTTCCAGTCTCCAGTCTCTCTGTCTACTGCCGCGCGTTTCAGCGCCCTGATGGCAACCGGGTCTCCATACTGTCGGTAAGCGCAAGCGTCCTCACATGGAGCGAAACAGGCGTCGGCGCAAACAGTTGGAAAAGGAATTTTCTCTCTTACAATCGCCACGGCGTCATCGAATTTTCCTTGCCGCACAGCCCTGATGTAACGAGGCACATCAACCCCTGCGGGGCATGCCGTCACACATCGAGGCGCTATGAAATCTTTTCTCGGAACTCGGAATTCAGTCATTCATGTTCTCCTGATTGAGACTGCCGGAACCCGGCGTAATTCGTGAGTTGCTCTACGAACTAGATTGTTGATTCCAAGGATAACTCTCGGTGCTATTCTCTACGTATTTGACCAGATTGAGGATGTGTTCACGCATCCTGTTGGCCGCAACATCAGGATCTCTTGACTCAAGCGCGTCGATTATTTCCAAATGTTCAATCAACGATTTCTTGATATTTCGCCTGATGCGCATCGTGTGCACCCGAACAAGCTTCATCTGATCTCGAATGTTGGAAGCCATTTCAATAAGCTTTCCACATCCGCTAAGCTCCAAAACCTGTTCGTGAAATTCAAAATGAGCCAGCGAGAATTCTTCGACGTGTTCTTCGACGCTATCAAGATGGAATGGAGCGAATATCTTTCGAAGGTTTTCAAGGTCAGATGACGTGATCCTTGATGCTGTTAGACGTGCGGCCATTGACTCCAGCGCAGCACGGACATGAAGGATTTCGATGATTTCTTTTTTCGAAGGGTGGTTGAGAAAAACGCCCCTTCTAGGTTCTACCCGCAAAAAACCCTCGAAAATGAGTCTGTTTACAGCTTCCCTGAGCGGCGTTCGGCTTATGCCGAGCTGTTTTGCCAGTGTTCGTTCTTCCAGCCTTTCCAGTCCCTTGGCTTTCGGTGAAAGCAGAAATTGCTTCAGGGTGTCGTGCGCAAGATCTGCCAAAGTGGCCGGTTGACTGATTTGGGGTAGTGACAATTTCATTGCTCACCTCTGGTATACCAGATACCTAATACCAAATGCCAGATTTCGTCAACTAATTTTTCTTCAGAAACAAATTGGGCTAGAGAAAATACAATAGGTTAACCTAATGAAATGATTGAACTGACTTGGAATTTGTTCAGAAACCGTCACAGACCATGGCAGAAATTATTGTGGAACGCGCCGGAACAGGCGCCCACTCAATGAGGCGTCATAACCCCATGAAAATCGATGCATTCTTATTGTTGTGGAGTGGAAGGAGAGCGACGTTCAATTCAAGAGGTCAGTTCACTTACCATCGTGATCAGTTCGATATCCGAGTCTGGTTGTCCTATGAACTGAATTCCACAGCTAAGGCCATCAGCGTTTTTGATTGGGATGGTTACCGCCGGGAGACCGGTTATGCTGGCTATGGTATTGAAAGCGAGTGTCTGGACCCTGAATTTCATGGATCTTTCCATGTCAGAGATATCCAGGATCAATGGGGCTGGGCCTGCTGCCACAGGCAAAACGAATATACCGTCGCGGCCGAGAATCCTGACGAACTCCGAAGCCATGACGGCTTTTTTTGAAACGGCGCGTCCAATCTCGGCTACGGACATTTTGGAGGCAGTCCTTATGTGTAAGGCTACGTCTTCACCTAGTGCCGGATTTTTCTCCCTCAGCCATTTCTCGTGGACTCCGAGGACCTCTGAATACTGGACAACCTTTTGAGCCTCCAGAGAATCTCTCAGGAGGTCGAAGCTCAAGCGTTGGATTTTAAATCCCTTTCTTTTGAGGGAGTCTGTCAGTGCGGCAAATGACTTTGCCATACCGGGGTCCCAGTCAGACATGTCATCCAGAATGATGATTCGCTGAGGCCGGATGATCGGGATGTCGTTAGGTTGAACGGTTGTGACAAGGACTGAAGCCACCCGGGCCAGCATGTCCAGATCCCTGGCAAATATTCCGACAGTGTCCTGCGAAGGTGACAGTGGAACCGATCCATCCACCGGAATCTTGCCATAAGTGGGTCTGAGCGAGAAGATTCCGCAAAAACCAGCCGGAACTCTTATACTCCCGGCTGTATCCGTCCCGAGTGAAAATGGGGTCAATCCGCTGGCTACAGCGACAGCCGATCCGGAACTCGATCCTCCAGGAATGCGTTTGGCATCCAGAGGATTGACCGGAATGCCGTAATGGGGGTTGATACCCGTTATGCCATAGGCGAGTTCGTGCAGGTGCGTCTTGCCAACCAGACGTGCGCCTGCTGCAAGCGCCATGTTTACGGCAACGGCGTTCTTTTCCGGAATTCCATGGTATCCCGCGTAATCGGGATTCCCTGCGTTGGTTGGGAGCCCGGCCACATCGAAAAGATCCTTCACAACAAAATCGAGCCCTGACAGAGGACCATGGTCGACCAAACGCAGCGGTGGATCAATAGGAGTTATTATCGCATTGAATTCATCATTCATGTTTCTGGAATGGCCTCAGTGATAGAATTTAAACAGGTGAGTTGGTAATTTCCGAAAGAGGTGTGGTCGAGAAGGCTGTATCAGAGTTTCTTCCCGAGGTAAGCCTCTACTATTGCGGGATCATCCTGTAACTGCGAGGCTGGACCTTCCCTCACGATCTTCCCCCCTTCCATGACATAGGCAAAGTCGGCTACCTGAAGGGCTTTTCTGGCATTCTGTTCTATCACCAGGATGGTTGTTTGTTCCCTGAGTGAGGAAATGATTTTGAACACTTCGTTTACGACGAGTGGGGCCAAGCCCAAGGAGGGTTCGTCGAGCATCAACAACTTGGGGCGCGCCATCAGGGCTCTGCCCAGCGCAAGCATTTGCTGTTCTCCCCCGGACAATGAATCGGACAACTGTTTGCGTCGGACAGATAGTTGATGGAAACGATCATAAATCTTTTTAAGGTCCTGTGTAATTTCAGAATCCCGTCTTGTGTAGGCGCCCAACAGGAGGTTTTCTTCGACTGAAAGGCTCCCCAGAACCTGTCTGCCCTCCGGGACTTGTATCAACCCGAGTGAGGCTACTATATCAGGTCGACGTCCACCGATTTCCACGCCCTGGAATCTCACAGAACCTTTGTTGGGCGCAAGCAAGCCGCTGATGGTGTTGACGGTCGTGGATTTACCGGCGCCGTTGGCGCCAACCATGGCTACAACCGAGCCTTCGGGGACTCTGAAGCTGACTCCCTTCAAAGCGGCGATTGAACCGTATGATGTGTGTAGGTCCTCTACGAGTAACATAGGATAGAATGCCCTGTAATCATTCTCAAAATGGCGCTCCAAGTCTTCTTAACAGGAAATGATTTCCTCTGGAACCTATTCTTCTCCAAGATAAGCCTCGATAACGCGACGGTCGTTTCTGACAGAATCTGGAGATCCCTCGGCTATCTTTACTCCAAAGTTCAGGACAACTACCTGATCACTTATTCGCATTATGACATCCATATCATGCTCGATGATGAGTATGGTCAGCGCAGTGTTTTTAAGCATGACCAGGAATTCAAATAGTTCATCGGTTTCTCTGCGGTTCATTCCTGCTGCCGGTTCATCTAGCAGCAGTAGCCGGGGTTTTAGTGCCAGGGCCCTGGCAATTTCCAGACGCCTTTGGTCTCCATAGGAAAGAGCCCCTGCCTGGAGGCCGGAGAGGTCTTCCATGCCGAGGTCGGCCAGCAGACCAAGGCATGACTTTCGGGATTCACGATCTTCCATGCGGCTGCGTGGCAATCTGAAAAAAGTCTCCAGGAGGGTACCCTTGTTGTTCAGATGCCAGCCAATCATGACGTTTTCAACCACAGAGAGTTCCGGGAATATGCGGATGTTCTGGAATGTCCTGGATACTCCGCGAGCGGCTATCTTATGTGGTGGCAAACCGCTCAAGGTATCTCCTGACAGTCTTATTTCTCCCATGGACAGGGGGATAAGGCCGCTGATGGCATTTAACAGGGTAGTTTTACCTGCTCCATTTGGCCCTATGAGACCGCAGGTGAGACCGGGGTATATGTTGAAGGAAACATCCTCGAAAGCGACAACGCCACCGAATTTCTTTGTCACTCCATCTATTTCCAGCAACGGTTTTGGTTCAATCAATGACATATCCCGGTACAATCACACTCCACTGGAATTTATTGGGTCATAATCCAGGAAAAAGATATTCCTTCTATTAGGGCTGCGCTCGACATCAGGCAGTTGAGCCTGAAGTGTTTCTCCCGAGCACAAATTTTGCCAAAGACCTCCACATTTTTGGATCAACCAGGCCTCCTGGGAGATAAATGGTGGAAATCATTATGATGAGACCATTCGCAACGTCACGCTGGTCCTTGAGAAAACTCAGAATCTCAGGCAGGGATGTCAGGACCGTTGCCCCGACAATAGGGCCAAACCAGTGAGTCATCCCGCCGAGGACGGCATAAGCAAGAATGTCGACAGCCTTACTGAAAACATAGTTTCTGGGGTCTATGACTCTCATCACCGGCGCGCTCAAAGCTCCAGCCCCAGCCGCTATTGCTGCGCTGAGCACAAAAGCCAGCAGCTTGTACCTCACCACGTCTATACCCAGGGTGTGAGCGGCCGTTTCGTCCTGACGGATGGACGCCAAAACTCTACCGTAGCGCGAATTCTGAAGGGTAAAGGCCAGGTAAGTCACAACCAGAAGGTATATAAGCAGAGGCCAGGTGCTATCGGGTAAACCCAGGACAATCTTCGGGGTTACGTAGCTGAGCGTAATGCCTTCCGCTCCATTGAAAACGATCAGGTCTTTATTGTCGCTGAACCATCGAACAACCTTGTCTCCGTTGAGTGCCGCGATTCGGACTATTTCGCCAAAACCCAACGTGGCTATTGCCAGGTAGACGTCACGAAGCCGCAATACAAGCATCCCCAGTGGCAAAGCAACCAGAGCCGCCAAGAGCATGGCCGGGACGATGGCGACACCGAGAGGTATGTCGGTCCTTGTGATTATCAGAGCAGTTGTATAGGCGCCAATTGCCATGAAACCGGCGTTAGCCAGTGACAGCAGACCTGTCGAAAGTGTCAGGTATATGCTGAGACCCAACGCCATATTGATCAGTATGAAGTTGATTACCGTGATGTTATGGGATAAGAAATCAGGCATATCAGTGATTCACATGTTTCTGTCAGGCCCTGGATACCTTGCTGCGTCCGAACATGCCACTGGGACGGATCAGTAACACGAGGATGAGCAGGCCGAAAACGAAGGCGTCCCTAAAACTGCTGTCGATATATGCGACACTGAGCACACGGATCATTCCCACGAGGAAAGCTGCCAGAGCCGCTCCACCAATACTTCCCATTCCACCTACAATGATTACTGTCAAGCCCGCCAATTCCACTTCGTGACCCATTGTAGGTTCCAGGCGGTTGAATGCGAGGCCGAGCAGAACGCCTGCCGCCCCAGCCAAAGCTCCTGAAATAAAAAAGGTCTGGGCAATCACAAAGTCGACATTTATTCCCAGCAGCCTCGATGTCCTCTCGCTCCAAGCTATGCCCCGTATAGCGCGACCCATTTGGGTCCGCTTGATCAGTAAATGCAGAATGATCATCAAGGTCAGCGACAAAACCAGGACTAGCGCCTGAATTGGGGATATTACGGCGTTACTCGTCAACTGGTACGGTTTTATCGGGAAAAGATTCATCGGAAAACGTGATACCTGAGCCCCAAATTCACCCATGGCCAGGCTTACAAGTATGAAGGTAGCGCCTATTGACGAAATCATTGGGGCCAGGTGAGGCACTTCCCTCTGACGCAATGGCCTGACGCTTCTAAAATCCTGGATCAAGCCTGCCAGCAAAACGACTGATCCAGACAGGATCACGACTCGTCTGGTACCCGGACTCCAATCTCCGAGCATGCCTGTCAGCAGGACAAGGAAACCGGCCCACATCACAAGTGACCCCGCTGTCAGGGACCGCAGCGGCTTGAATGCGAGTCGGTCGAGCAAAACGCCCATAAAACCGGCCCCGATCATCGCTACAGGAATTGAATACCAGAGAGACAGGTTGAGTTTGGTCACACACACAAAGGCGATAAAAGCTCCCCACATGAATGTTGCGCCATGGGCCAGGTTCACCACGTTGAGAACACCAAAGACGAGAGTGTAACCCATGGCAAAGAGCGCAAGGGCCGCTCCCTGCCATACGCCATTTATGAGTTGCTGAGGAAGCTGTGTCATCAATCAAGCCTACCGGCAAAAAAGGTTACAAGGATTCCGAAAGAGGAAATTGTCTGAGTTTCCTACTTAAACAGTTCAAATTTCCCATTCTTTATGGTTTGCACGACGGGAAAATGGACAGGATCGCGTTTCTCATTGAAGGAGAATTTCCCGAGAACGGTATCGAGATCCTTGGTTTTTGCCAGGGCGTCCCTCACTGCTTGGGGGTTCGATGATCCGGCATTCTTTATGGCATTTGCTATGATGTAGACTCCGGCATATGCCTGAGCGGCGAACTGGTCGGGATTTGATCCGGTCTTCTTGTTGTATTCTTCCACAAACTTCTTGTTACCGGGGGTGTCGTTCCCAACAAACCAGGCTGCTCCAGATATTGCGCCCTCAGCGGCGGGGCCGGCGAGTTGGGCAAGTTTGGGTGAATTAAAGCCGTTCCCGCCGATGATGTGGACTGAATCAGGAATCCCTAACTGGCGTGCCTGGGTCAGGATACCTGCAGCCTCTTCAGCTAGCGCAGATACGATGATCTGATCGGGGTTGAGTCCCTTGATCTTGGTTAGCTGGGCTGAAAAGTCGGTGTCCTTTTTCTTGAATGTCTCGATTGTCAGTATTTTAATACCACTGTCATCAAGCACTTTCTTGAAGACGTCGTAGCCGCCCTTTGTGAAGACATCATCGTCTCCATACATTACCGCAACTTTATTGTAACCGAGTTTGTCCCTGGTTATTTTCACAGTATTGGGCTGGACGACGCTTTCGGGAAGGCTGTCCCTGAATATGAAATCCCCGATCTCAACTATTCCGCTTGCGGTGTTGGATACCCCGAGCACGATGACTTTGGCGTCCTGGGCTATAGGATTGGATGCCTTGGCAGAATTTGACAAGGTCGGTCCAAGGATGGCTATCACCTTATCCTTCTTTATGAGTTTGTCAAAAGCGGTGATGGCGCCTTCCTTCGTAGAACGGTCGTCTTCAGTGATCAGTTTCAGCTTCGCTTCACCAAGCATCCCCGACTTGTTGATCTCATCCACCGCCAACTCGGAGGCGTTCTTTTGCGAAGGGCCATATACGGCTGCATCCCCGGTTAACGACCAGACCCCTGCTATCGGTATTTCTCCGGAAAGCCCCTTCGCTGAACTATCAGCAGCCAGACAAACCGAATCGCCTGCCATCAGGGCAAAAGCCACTACAGCCATCAACAAAAAACAAAGCCGATTTCTCATTTGATACTCTCCAATCCAGCCTTTTTCATTATCATGTTCAGGAAATTACACCCTGTAATATCCTGATCCAGGCAAACAAACCAGTGATGTGCGGAATTGTGAATCTTGTTTGACCGTTCATGCCTAACGATTTTAACCTCGTTGTATATCGCTGATTCACACAGGGAATCATTCATGCGCTTATGGTCAGTAACTTTTCGGCTGCTGAGTGCGACTAAAAAATGACAGGAGTGATCCAGTCCTGGCCGGATTTCGACCATGATGAAGGAGTCTTATTCCTAAATCACCCAAACTTTAGCTGAAAAAACTCTCTGCTGCAAAATTAATTTCTGGAGACAGGATGCTTTATCCTGTGTGGTTTCGAAAAAATGTTTGATTAAAATTAGATATTAATTTGCGATTGGTCAACATATTTAATCCAAAAAAAACAGGGCAGTGCCTGAGCGCACAAATTGAAGGGATCGCCGAGCCGAAATCATGTGGGTGTTATAATGTGGAACCAAAGCAGGTCCATGATAAGATGAGATGAAGGTTCCCCGCACGCCGCAATCTTTACCAGAGGGACTCTAAATGGAAGAAACTGCATTCTGGATCAAAAAAATTCTCAGTTTTTGTGTTTATCCGATGTCCTGGGCACTCATTTTCATGGCGCTGGCGCTCATCACCCTGATTTTCAGGAAAAGCCGCAACTGGGCAGTTCTCTTTACGGCGCTTGCGGCCTCATCACTGATAGTATTTTCCGTAGAACTGACTTCCTACCATTTATCCAGGTCGCTCGAGACCCAAGCCGGGAGATTTCAGGAACCTTCCGAACTTCACAGAAAAGGGGTGAAGTACATTGTAGTGATGGGCGGTTCTATAGTGGAGGAAGGCTCTACTCCGGCAGATTCATGGGGACAGGCCATCTTGAGGGTGATGGAGGGAACTAGATTGGCCAGGGGAATCGATGGCGCAAAACTTGTTCTTTCGGGAGCCTCTTATCCCGGACGTCAAAGTGTCGCCAGCGCTATGCGCCGGTTACCTGAGGAGCTGGGTTTACACAGGGATTCCATCCTGATAATGACCTCAGCGTTTGATTCTGAAGACGAGGTGAGGGTTTTCAAGACTCTGGTCGGCAATGAGCCCTTTGGTTTGGTCACGTCAGCCATACACATGCCTCGTTCGATGAAGATATTCAAAAAATATGGGGTCAGTCCAATACCATGTCCCTGCGATTTCAAAACGCTTCAGGGGCCGCGCCATTTCAGCGGGTATATCCCGAATCCCGGGAATTTACTGGATTCGAGCCTTGCAATTCACGAATACGTCGGCATGTTTTGGATGGATGTGAAGCAATTGATAAAGCATTAGCGGCCGGTTCAAAAAGACTACCTCTGATGTGATACCGCTTTTTCGCACAGGCTTTTGACATTGATGTCGCAAGGCCCAGACTCAACGTGCGGGCTCACCGAGCCTCAAATTCTATACTTTGTCAAGAGCGTCCCTGACCGCCTTCAAGAGACTTTTTAACTTGAGCGGCTTGTGGTAGACAGCACGGGCGCCTGTTTCCAGGGCCTGTCTCGTGCGGTCGTCATTAGGGGCTATCCCTGTGGCCATGATGACCCGGGCTTCAGGCCTGATCCTCAGGATCTCGTCCAGGCACTCCACTCCTCCCATTTCGGGCATCATTATGTCCAGTAACACAAGATCAATCCTGTCCGCCTCTTTCCTGTAAACGTCTAAGCCAGTCCTGCCATTGCTCGCTTCCAGGACATTGTATCCGGCCTGACCCATCATGTCGGCAACCATGCCTCTGACAGAATCATCGTCTT